>DATDNL010000279.1:0-3816 GCA_036518315.1 Flavisolibacter sp.
CATGCCTAATATTACAGGTGACCGGGATAAACTGATACAGGTAATGGTGAACCTGATTTCCAATGCCGTCAAATTCACTCCGCAGGGAAAGGTGACCTGCAAACTGGTTCGAAAGAATGATGAGATCATTGTAAGCATTACCGACACAGGAATCGGCATCGCTCCAGAAGACCATGCCGCCGTGTTCGAACAGTTTAAACAAGTTGGTGATACTCTCACCGATAAACCCAAAGGCACTGGACTGGGACTACCAATTTGCAAAGAAATCATTGAACATCACGGTGGCCGCATATGGGTAGAAAGTGAACTTGGGAAAGGAAGTACTTTCTTGTTTGCCTTGCCGGCAATCAAAACCAGTTCACCAAAACCGATGCATATCGATGACCTGCTTAAAAAGCTGAAGGAGCAGGTGAATCAATCACAGCTAAGCAAGAAGGGAAACGCTTCCCGCTTGTTGATAGTGGATGATGATGATTCCATTCGTTCCTTGCTCGAACAGGAACTCGGTGATGCCGGCTATTTAATTGAGCAGGCATCAAACGGCAAAGAAGCTTTAGCCAAAGTGCGGGCTAATAAGCCCGATCTCATCATACTCGACATCATGATGCCCGAGATGAACGGCTTTGATGTTGCCGCTGTTTTGAAGAATGACCCTCAAACAATGGACATTCCTATTATCGTACTTTCCATTGTCCAGGACAAAACAAGGGGATTCAGGATTGGCGTTGATCGTTACCTGACAAAACCCATTGACACGAATCTTTTGTTTAATGAGATCGGCGCCCTGCTGGAACAAGGAAAATCAAAAAAGAAAGTCATTGTAGTTGATGAAGATTCGGGCACGGTGAACACGCTTACCGAAGTACTGAAAACTAAAGGATATGCCGTGACTGAGTCAAATGGAATGGAATTGTTTGAAAAGGCCGTTGCCACTCAACCCGACATAATTATCATGAATTCTGTTGTTTCAGATAAACATGATGTAGTACAGGCGCTCCGGTTTGAGAAAGGACTGGAAAACGTTTTATTTCTGCTCTATCAATAACATTTTTTAACCCGCATAATGAGAAAACATGGATAAAAAGATCTTGATCGTTGACGACGAAGCACACATACGCATGCTAATCGGACAAACTCTTGAAGAACTGGAAGATGAGGGTGTAGAGTTCTTAACCGCCGACAACGGCGCTTCTGCACTTGAACTGATCCAAACGGAAAAGCCTCACCTGGTATTTTTAGATGTGATGATGCCGAGAATGAACGGAATGGACGTGTGCCAGAAGGTGAAAAAAGAACTGGCCATAGAAGATGTTTACATTATCCTGCTTACAGCAAAGGGCCAGGAATTAGACCGGCAACGCGGCCAGGAAGTGGGCGCGGATGTATATATGACGAAGCCTTTCGATCCCGAGGTGCTTCTTTCAAAAGCGAAGCAAGTACTTCAACTAGATTAGAATTTTTGAATCAATTGATGGTCAATGTCGAAGATCAGCTTAAGACAACTGCTTGGAAAAAACAAAGAGCTTAATTCCTTTTTACTCCAACTGGCAAAAGAACTTGGAATTGAGGTTTGGATTGAGGATATGGGAGAAAATGTCGTGATGGGAACACCAACCGGATCAAGTCTTTTTTCCTATCCGATTACTTCTAACGAAGAAAATGTTGGATGGGTAAAGGGAGACAAAAAGGGAGAACTCATCGCCGGCCTACTGTCCCAACTAGTAAGAAAAGAAGCCGAAAAGAAAAGTCTTGGATCTGAAGTTTTGAATCTCTACCAGGAAATCAATGTCATTTTCAATTTCTCAGAAAAGCTCAGTCAAACCATAGAGGCAGATGGAATTGCACAGATCACGTTAGACCAGGCCATGCATTCGATACCTTCTGACAGTGGAATTATGGTTTTGTGGGATAATGAGAAGGGACAGTTGCAAGTGCCTGCGACATCTGGTAAAGTTCTTTTCGACCCGGAAAGGATTCGGGATAATTCGTCTCTCCTGCTGAGAATTGGTCTCAGCGGGCAATCCGAAATAATCAATGATATCTCCATCCTGAAGGAAAAAGGAATCGTGAGGGAGAATGTCGAATCGTTGATGTATGCCGCTATGAAGGTTAAGCACCGGATTATGGGTGCTATCATATTGGCAGCTACAAATACCGAGCAATTCGCCGCTGCGCATCTAAAACTATTGGTCACCCTGGCTTTGCAGTCTTCGGGCGCTATAGAAAGTGCCAGGCTGTTCGAGAGTAACATTCGCGAGGTAAAAGAAAGAGAGGAGGCCATTCTGAAGATACATGAGGCCACCAAGAAGTTCGTACCTAATGAGTTCATCCGCTCGTTGGGAAAAGAAGCAATTACAGATGTTCGCCTTGGTGACCAGGTAGAAAAGGTAGTCACTGTTTTGTTTACGGACATACGTGACTTTACTTCAATTTCGGAGCGGATGACCCCTGAAGAGAACTTCCATTTTGTATCCTCATTCAATGCAAGGCTTGGCCCGATTATCCGGTCACACAACGGTTTCATCAATCAATATCTTGGTGACTCCATCATGGCTATCTTCCCTAATTCTGCTGACGATGCTTTGAGTGCAGCAGTGAGAATGCAGAAGGAAGTGCATGAGTTTAACAGGGAAAGAACGGCGGCCGGATTGGAGCCGATCAAGGCAGGAATCGGCATGCATACCGGTTCTCTCATCATGGGAATCACGGGGGATAATTTCCGTATGGATGCGGCGACCATTTCCGATACAGTCAACACAGCCTCAAGGTTGGAAAGTCTGACGAAACATTATATTGCTGACATTCTGCTCAGCGATGCCTCCTTATTGCAAATAGACAAATCGAGAGTTCATCTTCGCTACCTTGGGCTTGTACAACTTAAGGGCAAGCAAGAGCCTATACACGTGTATGAATGTTTTAGCGGAAACCACTCAAGCGATATTGCCGGAAAAGAAAAAACTCTTTCGTTATTTAATGAAGCAATAGGACACTATCTGACCAGTGATTTCGAGAATTCTGTGAGAGCTTTTGAACTGGTGACAGAACTTAATCCCGGGGACCACACGGCCAAATTCTTTTTATCCAGTGCGACGAAATATTTATCGAAAGGTGTACCTGAAAATTGGAATGGGGCCATTGAAATGCTAATAAAATAACCCTTCTTTCCGTTCGTGAATATTCCACACAGAGTACTAAAGAACGTCATCGTACTTCCAGTAAAGAATCGGGTCACATTGCAGTACCAAACCTAATTAGTGGAGTTTTTGTTTAAAAAGGTTTCGTTGGATCCTGTCGAAATTAATTGGCGAAGTGCCTGCAAATTAAATTAGTATACAACAGAGTTAAGTCCGGATCTGGCCGTAATATCACCCGGTTGTGACCCGGTTTAACACGTAGCAGCTATTGCGTATCCATTGACCTTGCCAATAGCTAATATTCACATTGCTAATATTGGAAATAGATCTCAGTGGCTCCATATCCAAACGAGGGATGAAATTGGTTGACGAATGACTTTACTTCTCTTTTGAGCCTGAGGCTATCGTGTATTTCATCTCTAAGCCTTCCGCTGCCAACACCATGAATTACTATTAGCTGGGATTGATGATGGGCTACTGCGAGCTCATACCACTTCTCGAATTCTCTTAATTGGATATCCAGGATTTCAGCATTGCTAAGATGCTGCCAGTCGTTATGCAATTTGTCGATATGAAGATCGATTACTGTCCGGGCTGGAGGTAAATGCTTTCGAGCGTCTTTGGCATTGTAGATTTTGATGCCTTTTGAAACAAGTGAATCCAATTCGAGTTTATCGTCGTG
>DATDNL010000280.1:0-4235 GCA_036518315.1 Flavisolibacter sp.
CACCATAAGCCCTAGATAAGCCATGGATAAACCGTGGTAACTGCGTACCTCAACCGCACGGATATACGACCTGCCTGTATCAAAAGCACGAAAAAGATATAGACACTCCTGTCCAAATTGATGGACGCCCCATATACCTCCCGTAGATGCTCCATAGATGTCCCGCTCCTTATAAGATACGGGACATGTGCGGGACATCTGCGGGACATGTGCGGGACATGTGCGGGACATCCTATTGTTTCCTATAATGTCTTGTACTGAAAAAACTTTACAGTGGACGGGATTGATACAGAAATAGCTTTACACTTCTTCACAATTATACGGATTTAGCTTTACGGTACCTTTTCGGTTTCCATAATTTCTTCAAGGGCCCTTCTGACTGGTGTGCTTTTTCCGGTGTCAGGTTCGTGCAACTCATATGGGGTCTGATGCGGTTATAAGTGTCAATGGCGGTATGAACTTGGGATACAGCCTCATGATAACTGGCAAAAACCTGGTCGAGAATGAGTTCCTGCTTAAGGATTCCGTTTACCCTTTCTGCCACCGGATTATCATAGGGACTGCCACTTTGGGTCATACTGATACCTATTTGATTTTTCTGCAGCAGCTCGACATACGCCTCGCAACAGTACTGTATTCCACGATCTGAATGATGGATGACTGATGCTGTCGGACTTAACGAAGCAATAGCTTTATTTAAGCCTATGATGCAACTCTGAGCCTTCAGGTTCTGACTTAGATGGTAGCCTACGATCTTGTGAGAATACGCATCGGTGATAAGGGATAGGTAAATAAAGCCACTCTGGGTAGTCAGATAGGTGATGTCGCTTACCCAAAGCTGTTCTGCCTTTTTTACCTCGATTCCTTTTGTCAGATCTGGCCACTTTTTATAGGGGTGATCCGACATGGTTGTACGGGCATATCTCTTCCTTCTCTTTACCAGCAGATCATACTTTCTTAACAGCCTAAAGAAGCTATCTCTGCCAACCAGGAGGTTATGTCGGGCAAAGTCCTCCTTTAGCATGAAAAGCAGTTTATGACCACCCACCTTCGGAAGTACTGTTCGTACTGATCTTACCAGGTCAATAATTATCGCCTCGTGAAGCTGATCATCTGAGTCTCTGTAGCTATGATCATAATAAGCCTGTCTTGTTTTACCAAACAACCGGCAAAGCCTTCCCAGGCCGATGGAAGGGTATCGCTCTTTCATTTCTTTGGCTGTTTGGTACCAAACTTTTTTACAATGTCAACTCCGAGCTCCTTACTGGCGTTTTCAATCAGCATTTGAAGGGCAATAATCTTAAGGTTACCGTCTGTCTGCTCCTCGTTGTTTATTACTTCTGCACCTTCTCTACCGGGACTTTCTGTTCCAATAGCGTATTTGTCCTTATACCAGGTAATAAAGTCTTTAATAGTGCTTGCAGGAATACTATACTTCTTTGAAAGGGACGAATAGCCCTGCTCTGTACTCAGATACTCCTGGGCTATGGCAATCTTTAAATTAGGATCGTACTTATCCGGACGCTTCCTCTTTTTAGGTATGTTCATTATTAATCAATTTTACGTATAAAATGGTCCGTATACTGTAAAGTGATTTCAGGAGGAGACAACCCTTTTCCGGAACATTTCTGACGTTCTACGGACACTCAACGGACATTTGGCTACGAATATCCTTTTGCTTTACCGCTTTAGTTCCAGGCTTTCGCCCGGGGAATCGCCTCTCCTTTCCTTGAACAACATCGTCGATAAGGACTGGCGCCCGTTGATAATGGCATAATGAAGTAAAGGGATGAACAGAATTCATCCCTTTGCAGTTGATTGGTTTACTAATCTACTCGTCCTTAAGTTTTACTACCCAGATATCGCTGTTGCCGCGGGAAGTGCCGACGTCTCCGCTGTCCTTGCTTAAAGTGTACCCTGCCACAGCAAATCCCTGGGCACCCTCGGCTATTGAGAATGCCAGGTCTTCATTATCTCCGCCTAACGCTTTTTTATAGATAACGCTATTGTTGGCACTGAGGCCCACTACCCAAAACTCGCCTGCACCATGATTCGCTTCCACATCACCACTATTATTGCTGTAGGTATACCCTGCAACTGCAATGGTTCCATTAGGTCGTACGAGTAACCCTTTGGCAACGTCCACCGCATTGCCTCCCAACACCTTTTGCGAAAGGAGCGCACCGTTAGTGGCATTGATCCTGACAATCCACATATCCTCACTACCCGTCGCTGGCCCTACATCGCCGCTGTTGTTACTCTTCGTACTTCCCGCCACAATTAGTGAATTATTGGGACTGACAGCAATTGCATTGAGATATTCATTATTGCTCCCGCCAAAATTGTTTTTCCATACGATCGACAGATTGTGGTCTAGTTGGCATACCCAGAAATCATTGTTGCCTTTGGACGTACCAACATCACCGCTGCCGTTAGAAGCTGTAGTGCCGCCCACATAAAGGCCACCATCAGGCGCGGCTGCGATCGCATTGGCGCTTTCGTCACCACTACCGCCAATTGTCTTCTTTGAAAGGAGGTTGCCGGTAGCATTATCAAGAACCACCACCCACATATCCTGGCTGCCATGGTTGCCGCTAACATCTCCATTGTTAGAGTTGGTGAATCCCGCTACGGCAATGCGGCCCTCTGTTGTCACCGTGATGGCATTCGGGCGATCGTCACCCGTACCACCCAATGTCTTTTGCCACTGCAATGTGCCGGTAGCATTGATCTTGATTACCCAGAAATCGGTGCTGCCATGATTAGATCCCACGTCACCGGTATTGTTGCTTAGCGTAAAACCAGTAAGTACATAACCGCCATCTGGTGTAGCGGCAGCTGCAACACTGTATTCATCAGAGCTGCCACCATATGACTTTTGCCAGGTTATTGCACCTGCCGCATCAAGTTTTGCCACCCACATATCAATACCTCCCTTGGTGGTAGTGATGTCCCCGTTATTACTTGTTGTTCTCCCTGAAAGCAAGTAGCCACCGTCTGTAGTTTTAATAATAGAATAACCATAGTCATTACCATTGCCGCCGAAAAGCTTTTTCCAATCAACACTAAGTTGCGCCAATACGGTAAAGTCTTGTTCAACGGTTATCTGTTTAGAAGGAGCCTTGCCGTTGGTAAGAGTAACGGTAATGGTAGCCGTTCTTTTTGCGGCGGTCGTGTTTTCCTTCGACACTTTCACCTGTATGGCATCGTTACCTGTGCCAGATGTTTTATTCACTTCAAGCCAGTCAACTCCTGTTGGTACACTGACCGTCCAGTCAGCATTGGCATCGATGGTGACGTTGGTGACGGTGCCGGCCGAAGATGGGGCCTGTATGGTGGATTGGGAAACATTGAGATGGTATGTCTGTTCCACCGGTGTAGTAGTATCGTCGGTTGTTTTCTTACACGATGCAAATGTTAAGGCAAGCGCTAAGAAGGAAAAAAGCACAAAGGGAGCGATATGTTTCGATCTTCTGTTGTTCTCTTTTGCAGTATACAATTCAATTCGTTTCATGATTGTTGGTTAAAGGTTTTTTAAATGAGTGGCAAGATTAGTTTGTAATGGACCGCAAGTAAAGAGCGAAAGGAGTGGAATGAAGATTTCCTTGAATGAATTGAAAACGACGCCGGGGCGGTGTACAGGTTTGGTTTCAAATGCACTACCAGCACCAGTTTTAGCAAGATTTTCAGCAACGATTGAGCAAAGTCATTTGCCGTCCCGGGAAAGCTTCTTCTCTTTACCGCCATTGAAATGAAGCCGAATGAGCAATAAACCAATTGAACTTCTTTCGCCTGTTGGATCATTCGAAAGTCTGCAGGCTGCCATAAAGGCCGGCGCCAATGCTGTCTATTTTGGAGTGGAGCAGCTAAATATGAGGGCCAAAAGTATCAACTCCTTTTGCGTGGACGATTTGAAAGAGATCGGCAGCGAATGCCGGTTGAACAATATAAAGGCCTATCTCACACTAAATACCATTCTTTACGATCACGATATGCAATTGATGCGGAGCATTGTCCAGGCGGCAAAGCACAATGGCATTGATGCGATCATAGCTTCCGACTTTGCTGTTATTGCCTTATGCAATGAGATGAACATACCAGTGCACATTTCCACGCAGGCCAATGTGAGTAATATCGAATCCGTGCAGTTCTTTTCGCGGTTTGCTGATGTCATTGTTTTGGCAAGAGAGTTAACGCTTAAACAAACGGAATCTATCACGAGAGAAATCGAACGA
>DATDNL010000281.1:0-3746 GCA_036518315.1 Flavisolibacter sp.
ATAATTTCGGCGCGGTTGATACCATTGTCTTTACCTACACCAGTTGGGGCGATCCATTAACCGTAACTAAATTCCCAAAGCCATTTTTTATGAGTGGATATAAAGGTTCAAACTATTCCTTTACATACGATAAGAAACACAGGCTGATCGAGTTGATAGCTTTTGAAACCGACTCAACACATCCGAGTGTACCAGAAATTATATTGCGGAAAAAATTCTTCTACGACAATCCAGGCAACGGTAATGTTACAAGAGATTCGACCTACTATATGCCTACCATGGGTCATCACAACTTCCGGAGTCTAACCTATTACTTCTACGACAAATACGACAGAATTTTCAAAGACTCGACCTTCGGCCCTGAAGTACTTACACCCCTGGTTTACAGTTATTCCTATGATGCTAATGGAAACAGAACCAGTATCAAAAGCGACAACCATGCCGGCAATGTTTATACCATCACATACAGCATTTACGACAACAACACCAGTATTCTTCGCACGAATAAAATATGGATGTTCCTGGAACGCGACTACAGCGTCAATAATCGATTTAACGCGGTTAGCTATAATTCGAGAGGTTTACCGACCGAAACCAATCACACGGAGTTTAAGTTGTGCTTTGACACTTATTACGACCGGGCTCAAATTACATATGGCTGTAAATAGTTCGGCGGTCTAAAACAGGCGTCATAGCTAAAAGCCTTCGTCAGTTGCATCAAACTTCTTATAGATATTTATGCGGCTCTGCGTCTCTACCGCTGAATCCAATAATGTATAGGTTTCCTTTTCTTAGGCCTTGAGAATTACACGGCCCTTTCCCAATCGACAATATTCTCAAATTCATCATTTTCACCCATTTGCTGCCAAAAGGAGTTGGAACTAGCCGATAGCGCAAATACCGAATACTAATGTCTGATTCTTCGTCACCGCAGTTCCGCTGTCTATAACACACAGAATTACCGCAAGTCTCACCTTACCCCCATTTTACTCCTCGGTTGAGCCCAGGTTAAGCCCACCTTACTGCGTGTTTTGGAATGGTGAAGCCCTAGGTTACCTGGATATCAAAACGCCATTAAACTTTAAGACAACCGTATCTAAAGATTCAGACGTCCCGGTGTTGTTCCATACTTGCTCCATAGATGTCCCAACTCTTTAAAGATATGGGACATCTATGGGACATATATGGGACATCTATGGGACATCCTAATCTTTCCCCAGCGTTTTCTATTGCTCCGTTGTTTAGTAGACATTAATGTACCCAATAGGCGACCGTTGTTTTGACTATTTTGGAATTGGGGAATAGTCTACTGCCCTTTAGCCGCACAACCGTCTTTGCTTCAACAACTCCAACTCCCCTATTTCCTTTATGGAGCCAACATGATCTCATTAGAAGTGACTATTTCAAGACGATCGGCCGTCCTATAAGGTCATAAACCTTGTAACTTTAAAAAAAGAAGTCTATGGCAACTACGGATCTGAAGGAAAAGCTCATCGAACGGATCCGCAGAACGGAGGACCTTCAATTGCTTGAGGAAATCTCCCGCCTATTTGAGCTCCAGGAGCCGGATAGGGTCTACCACGTAAATGACCGACAGAGAAAGAGCATCTCCGAAGCCAAAGAACAAATTCAAAATAGTCAGTCGATCTCAAATGAAGATGCCAACAAAGACATTCATGAATGGCTAAACAAATAAATTGGTCATTAACGACCGGAAGGAAATTCCTGGCTAAATAGGAAACGCTTGATTCCTGCAATTTGATGCACCAGAAGAAAAATACTGAGGAATAAGAGTTAGATGATCACTCCCATTCCGGCATCTCTTTCAATAATTGCAAATCCCCATCCTTCTTCCACCCAACGGTTGTACTTCCATTTGTAATGATGATGTATTGTACGGGAACACTGATGTTGTAGCGCAATACCTGTTGCAGAACATCTTCATTCAACGCCACCTTGGGCTCTTTGCATTCCACTAACATCCACGGCTGATGTTGCCTGTCATAGACAAGAATGTCGAACCGCTTCTTCAGATCGTTTAATGCAATTTCTTTTTCGAGAGCGATAACGGTAGAGGGATATTTAAGTGTTGAAGTGAGATAGCTAACGAAGTTTTGTCGCACCCATTCTTCTTCAGTGAGAAGCAGCCATGTCTTCCTGATTGCATCGAAAATATACTGCTTCCCATTCTCCATTTTCATCCTGAACTGCGGCTCAGGAAACTGCACGGCTATCATGCTTCAAACCTAATGATTAAATTCGTAGGATGAAGACGAAAGAAGAAATCGTACAGAACTGGTTGCCGCGATACACAGGCGAGTCGCTAAAGAACTTCGGAAAGTACATCCTGCTCACCAACTTCAGTAACTATGTAAAGATGTTCGCGGACGCGAATAAAGTACCTATCGTGGGCCTCGACAAACCCATGCAATGTGCCACAGCCGACGGTATCACCATTGTGAACTTTGGAATGGGGAGCCCAACAGCAGCCACTGTCATGGACCTGCTCACAGCTATCGAACCAAAGGCTGTCCTGTTCCTTGGTAAATGCGGTGGATTAAAGAAGCGCAATAAATTGGGAGACCTGATCCTTCCTATCGCTGCTATTAGGGGGGAAGGTACCTCTAATGATTATTTCCCTCCAGAAGTCCCCGCGCTACCGGCCTTCGCCCTGCAGAAGGCCATATCGACTACCATTCGCGACTACCAGGTGGATTACTGGACGGGAACCGTCTATACCACCAACCGCCGCGTGTGGGAGCACGATGAAGAATTCAAGGATTACCTGCAACAGGTGAGAGCTTACGCGATTGACATGGAAACGGCCACAATATTTGCGGTTGGATTTTATAATAAGATCCCGACAGGCGCGCTGCTTCTCGTGAGCGACCAGCCAATGGTTCCGGAAGGAGTAAAAACAGAAGAGAGTGATAAGAAAGTAACCGAACAGTTTGTTGAGCGGCATTTAAGGATTGGTATCGATTCGTTAAAGCAGTTGATCAATGACGGCCACACCGTTCGGCACCTGAGGTTTTGATCGAGCATTTTTGTTCTCCTGAATAAAATAACAAAATGAAACTAATCGTATTGCTGTCCTCCATTGTCCTGTTAAGTGCGTCCAGCAAATCATGCAAACAACAGCAGCTGCCGCCCGGTTGCTACAAGGGAAAACTGGAGATAAAAGGCATGTGCATGAACTACACCATTAGCATGCAAAGCAAGAACTTTGACACCTCGATGGTTGTAGCGAATTGGGTCGATGAGAACACGGGTAAATCCTATAAGAACGTTTTCCAGCTAGGAAGTAAATGCCATTTCCCCGACTCTTTAAAAGCCGGTGACGAGTTTTATTTCACCATAGATTCTACTTCCGTTCAGAATTGTATGGTCTGTATGGCTTACTACCCTACTCCTCCAAAAAGACTATCCATCAAAGTATTGAACGCACCCTGCACCAAACCCTGATTGAATGCAACCCTTGTTGAGAATAGAAAATCTGTCTGTTGACTTTATTACAGATCAAAACACTACACATGCCGTCAGGGATATTTCCCTGGTAGTTGACCGTGGTGAAATCCTTGCCATCGTTGGAGAAAGCGGTTCCGGCAAATCAGTGACCTCGCTTTCCATGTTACAATTGTTACCAAAGCCGCCCGCACATTATCCAGGTGGCAAGATATTGTTCTCTGAAGATGGTAACTCCAACTTCGACGTTTTAACCTGCTCAACAAAGGAACTGCAGCAAC
>DATDNL010000282.1:0-2475 GCA_036518315.1 Flavisolibacter sp.
ATATTAGTAAGCCTTGTACTCAGTGCAGGGCTTACTGGTTTTTAACACCAACTATTCAAACAAACAATATGAGCAAAGAAGAAAAAAGAAACGACCGCTTCGAGTCCTACCCACGTCCCACCGAAACAGATAAACAACTACAAAACCAGCCTGAATACCAGGACCAGCAACCAAATGATTTCGAAGACAAATCTATAAGTGACATTCCAAAT
Source organism: Flavisolibacter sp. (assembly GCA_036518315.1). GTDB lineage: Bacteria > Bacteroidota > Bacteroidia > Chitinophagales > Chitinophagaceae > Flavisolibacter. The sequence continues at coordinate 213 of DATDNL010000282.1, forward strand.
AGTGATGCGGCGCTCCAGTCCGACGATCCCGGGCGGGGTACCAGGAGAAATATAGAAGGTGAAGAAGCTTAGCAGTTACACATTGTAGATCCGGTCAACAGCATCCTTGTACTTTTCCATGATTACCTTTCTTTTCAGGGAAAGCTTTGGTGTGAGCTCACTGGTATCGACCGTCCATTCATCGGGAAGCAGCTCAAACCTTTTGATCTGCTCTACAGGATTGAAATATTTATTGAAGCTTTCCACAAGGTCTTTAAACAATTCCAACACCTTTGGATGCTTTATAAGTTCCTTGTTAGGAGTAGCAGGAATATTATTCTTCCTACACCAGTCATGTAAGTTTGGAAATGAAGGAACGATCAATGCACCGACAAACTTCCGTTCCGACCCAATCACAATTGCCTGTTCCACATAGGTAGATTCTTTCAGCTTGTTTTCAATAGGCAGTGGCGCCACATATTTTCCTCCGCTCGTTTTAAATAACTCCTTCTTTCGGTCAGTTATCTTTAGAAACTTATTGTCCACCATGGTACCAATATCCCCGGTCGCAAACCATCCCTCATTAATTACTTCTGATGTCAGGTCAGGACGCTTGTAATAACCCATCATCACATTAGGTCCCTTGCAGAGTATTTCTCCATCTTCGGCGATCTTCACTTCCACATTATCAATCAACGGTCCCACGGTTCCAAACATTCTGCCTTCTTCGTCAAAACGGTTCACTGCAATAACAGGCGATGTCTCTGTTAAGCCATAACCTTCCATGATAATGATCTTTGCTGCAGTAAATATCTTAATCAACCGCACCTGGCAGGCGGCCCCCCCGGTAACAATGCATTGTATATTGTTGCCCAAACCTTCTCTCCACTTGCTGAACACAATCTTATTCGCCAATGCCAGTTGCAAATTGTACCACGCGTCCTGCGGCCCGTTGATCTCGAATTTCTCAGCCAGGCTATGCGCCCAATAGAATAACTTTCTCTTCGCTCCTGTTAATTCTGCGCCTTTTTGCATGATCCTGTCATACACTTTCTCAAGTAGACGGGGCACAGTCGTGAACATATTGGGCTTCACCTCCTGCAGGTTCTCGCCGATCGTATCCATACTTTCAGCATAATAAATACTCGCACCCTTGAACAGGTACACGTAAGTAACCATCCTTTCAAAGATGTGATTCAGCGGCAGAAAGCTTAGCGCTTTTTGATTAGAACCCGGAGGAAACACGGGCATACAGTTCATCACATTGGAAAGAATATTCCTGTGCGAGAGCATCACTCCTTTTGGAGTGCCGGTCGTCCCCGAAGTATAGATAATGGTAAATAGATCCTCGTCCTTCAACTTAGCAGAAGCGCCTCCAAGGTGGTGATAGTCCTCCTCTTTTCCCAGCGAAAGGATATCTCTCCAATGTGGTATTCCGTTTACTTTTTCAAAGCTGTAGACTTCTTTGATGCTACCAACGTGTTGCCTCACGCTTTGCACTTTGTGAAAGAGTTCTTCATCATTGACAAACACAGCTTTCACTTGCGCATCATTCAGGACAAACTCAAGGTCGTTAATATGAATAGTGGGGTACAACGGAACCAGCACCGCACCCATTTGCTGAACCGCCAAATCAAGAAACATCCACTCCGGGCGATTCTTGGCAATAACCGCAATCTTATCCCTGCCCTCCAGCGTCATATTGTTGGCGCTATATCCCAGTGCCAACAAACCCGTGCTAAACTGGTCCACAATGGTCTTTACTTCTTTGGCACTATACTCTCGATATTTACCATGCTCCTTTCCGGCAAACATCACCTGCTGTGGATCGTTCTGAAGCCGCTGCTCAAAGAAATCAAATAAACGGTGTGGTTTATTCATATCGGGCAATCTAATGCCACAATTTAATTAATCCAAAACAGATATGAAACCTATCAACAAAAAAGCTTCCATGAAGGAAGCTTTCAATTATTTGCTTTGGTAATGTTGCCCCTGCGGCATCTTGAAGATTCTGCCCTTTTGGAAGGCCGCGAACTTAGCGTAAGATTCCGAGTTCGTCTTTGTCCATAAGTCAAAAGCAGCTAAATTATCTACAGGCCCAAACAGCCATTGGTCATAGGCTTCAAACATTCCTTCGCGAATGAGTTGTTGCTGGTAATCAAAAAGCTTAAAAGGGAACTTGGATGCATAAGTGGCAAACCAATCGAGTATAAAACGGGTGCGTATCATGTTCAGCGACTCAATGGTGATGCCTTTAGCGGTTAATGAAGATTGCTTATCATAG
>DATDNL010000283.1:0-10946 GCA_036518315.1 Flavisolibacter sp.
GGCAAATTCCGTTCTCCCTGTCTTCGACTTCAGCGAACTGCATCCTAAAAACTGGTATACGGTCAAAGACCCTAAAACAATGGCGAACCTCAAATGAAATTTCATGGTTATTATTCAATCTATTTCTCTTAATAAAAAGCAATCTCCTGTTCTCTATTTAATTTCTCTACCAAAGAAATCCTTGTGCGCCTTAATCCTTCAATTCAAAAAATGCAATGGTTGGTAATATTATCAATACAGTACCTGCAATTTAAGACCGCGATTGTAACCGATTCCGAAACTCTAAGTTATCTCACACCGGTAGAAAATCTTAGATGTTCCTTCCTTCATCCCAGACGTCGAACGTCGAACTCCTCAAATCAACCGAATCAACCCAATTACCAAACCGATTAACAACCTTGAGCGTGGGTGTCATGCTGACGGACCTGTCCTGAACTCGTTTCAGGATGTCAGCACCTTTCTCTCAAAACTCAAATCACTCTCCTTTAAACCACCCCAACCTCGAACCAGGAACCCTCTCCCTGATTAACTTTTCCTTCTATTTCCATTAACTAAATTTGGAGAAGTGAAGCAGCTTCTTGTTATATGTGTTCTTACTCTCCAACTCTTCGGACTCCATTCCGCAAATGCAGGAATGGTCGCTCCTGTCGGTGCGGAGTCGATCACCAGGAAGTCTGCAGCTCATTCACTGTTCCTTCAACGGGATCATCCTGCTGAAATCAGTCCGACGGTTCGCATTGTTACAACTGCATTAAAAGCACGCTACCACCGTAGTCCCGCGGGAGCGGTTAATGTCGTTGACGGTGCGAGCGTTTTGGCAGTGCCTTCAGCCAAGAACCCGGATAATTACACTTCTCCCTTATATCTCCCTTTAATACGGCTGCTGTTGTATCCGAAACATTATTTCTGGTAGGCATCGTGCTTCTCCAAAAGTTCACCGGCTTATGGCCGGCTATCCTTTATTGTCTTACCTAAATAATTAAAGATGTCAGATATCATTATCGTGATCGTATTGATCATGCCCGTAGTGCTTGTCATTGCCGTATTAAACTACACGCATAAAAAACGAAAAACGAAGGCCCGCGAAGAATTGGGGGCCTACCTGGATCAAATAACCAAAGAACATCGCCTTCACCCCGGGTTCCAAAAAAAGCTGGTCCACCAACTGCTGCTCGTCGACGGTGTTTCGGGCAAGATCGTCGTTGTTAATCATAAGGACAACCAGTTCTCTCACGACATCTTTTCAATGGATGCCATCAAAAACAGGAAGGTCGTCACCGTCAAACAGGTCATCCCCCTCGACGAGGGCAGCAGGAAGACGGAGGTCATTACGACCCAGATAGGCGTTGAGATTTCCTTTACCAGGCCGGAGAAAGAAATCTTCCTCGTGTCTTACGACCATAGGGACCAGAGCATTTTCCAAATGGCGGATATGGAGAAAGAAGCCCGCCAACTGAACGAAGATCTTAGTCGCTACAAGACGCCCGAATTGCTCAGTGCCTAACGATCGATTTAATGAAATCCTTTACAAACAAATTAAAGAACATGCAAAACAAGAAAAGAAGGCTGCTGCTTTCAAAAGAGGACTATAGCATCATCATGGCTTACATAAAGAAAGGCGTCCGCGCCATCACCTTCAACAGGCGCGATGCAGAAGAACTCGAACAGGAACTTAAAAAAGCGGAACTGGTGGATGATGACCAGCTTCCCGCCGATGTGGTGCGACTGAACTCAATGGTGACCATTCACGCTAAGGAAGAAAACAGGCTGCTAAAGGTTAAAGTTGTCAGCCCTGAAAAGGCCGACATAAAAAACAAATGGATCTCTATCATGTCGCCAATCGGTACCGCTCTTATTGGCTTTCGTAAAGGCGAGCAGGTGAAGTGGAAGGTGCCTGCAGGTAAAAAGACCTTCACGATTGTCGATGTACAAAATCAGTATGGATAACGCTCTGAAATCTAAGATCATGATCAGCTATATTGCCGGCGGCATTATTATTCTATTGGTTTGCTTCACCATAGTTTTGCCCGCCATCAAAAGAAGAAGACGCAAAAGGAAGATCGAGAACTTAACAAGGGCATGCCGTCGTCTTGTTGCAGAAAGCAGGCTGGCCATTGAATACTCCGAATACATCGGATATCGATTCATTGGAATGGACCGTAGGAACCGGAAGTTGGTCCTGGTTGACCATTCCGGTGAACATAAGCAGGAACTATGTATCCCGCTGGTTCAAATCGGTGACAGCAAGGTAATCACCGAGAAGGACGACAGCTCTAAGTTGAAGGCCGTCTTCCTTGAGCTCAAGAACAAATGGAACAACAAGATCCTGCGTTTTCCTTTTTATGACAGCACCGAGGATTCCGAATGGCTTCTTCCAACCCTTTCTAAGAAAGCCATTTATTGGAAAACGACCGTTGATATTCATAAACGCATCGGCGGAGTGGGAGTGGAGGGCCTCCTGTAATTTCTGCCCTGCTATTGACCTGTGAGACTAATCCGTACCCTTCATTTTCTTCATTTACAACCACCCCATTTCTAGCTGTCACCTCGACTGTTTCCTTAGCCCAGCTAAATCATAAGACAAATGACAGCGGTACGGGCGAAACAGAACTATTGAACTTCTACAACCTATGCAACTTCTTAAACTGTAAACGACCCAACCTCGAACATCGGAATCAAACTTCTCAACACTCTCGACCTACTGCAAGTCATAAAACCTCTTAACCTGTAGACGACCCGCCTAATCAACCAATCAACCACCCCAACCCCTCTCTTCACTCTTTGAAATTCCATTTCGAATTATCGCTGTTCATATCAAATTCATCAAGCGTTGGCGTACTATCTCCAGCCGATACCAATGCCAGCTTCCTGTTTTGGTTCGGAACCACTTTTGGCATAATCCTGTATGTTCCGTCCACCAGTTGATCAATCTGCCACAATTGTTCCGCCGCCCCCGTAAAAACTGGCACCGTCACTAGTTCCGCATCTCCTGTTGCCGCTAATGTCCTGTCGGTACCCGCTACCTGTATTTTGTAGTAAGGCCCTCCTAAATATCCACCGGCGCCCTTAACTGCGGTAATCGTCCACCGCTGGTGGGGACGAACCATGTAATCTCCTGTTCTCACACCAATATCACCTGTCGGCCATGTTTTGATTACGTCTGCCAGCTCTTGCGATGCGATCGGCGTTACCGGTTCATCATTGTTGCGGTTGAATCGCATTCCACCCGGCATCCTAACAAAATCAACTGCCAGTTCAAGTGCATATCCTCGCCTTTCCGATTCGATCTCATAAGTTCCCTCTCTGAAATTAACGCCTGCCACCGGCCACCCATTTTTCCAAAGCAAAGGCCGTATGCCCAGTACACTTCTACCACTTTGATCCAGGTCCGCTTCGTAATGGCAGGACATTTTTTCTACTCCCTCCCCAACAATAAAACGCCCGAAATGCCCCGGTCCAATAAGTCTGCCACTGGCAGCAACCACCATCTTACCCCCGCCTTTCAGCATGTCCCTTCCCACGTTATCAAGATAAGGACCTGTCACTTTCCTCGAGCGGCCAACAACAATATTATAGGTCGAGTTAGCACCATCGCAGCAGGTACCGTGAGTACCCAGGAGATAGTACCATCCATCGCGATAGATAAGATCAGTGGCTTCGCAATCGATCGCTATGTTAATTGCCTTGTTGCCTTCTATACGTTTACCTGTTTTAGGATCAAGTTCTACTAAACGAATAAAGCCAAAATAAGTCCCGTACGATAGCCATAACCGTCCATCAGTGGGATCGAGCAACAGGCCGGGGTCAATGGCATCGTTATCTTCCATGCCATCGGAAGAGGCCACTACAACAGCTTCCGAATATTTAAAGTCCGGCGATGTTGGATCAAACGTCTTATTCCACATAGTCAATATTCTTCCATTATGTCCTCCTGCCAGGCCACCACCCGTCGCGCCGTAAGCCAAAAGATAGCGATCGCCCATTTTCACCACGTCCGGCGCAGCTCCTCCACCAGGTCTTACCGCACCACCATTCCATGTCCACCCGTCGGCCGATATCAACCCACCACCTCCCGTTCCGAAAGTGTAAAACTTTCCCTCGCATTCGGTGATCGTCGACGGATCATGTATGAATGGCTTTCCCACCTGTCCCATCACTGTCCCCTTAAATAACCAGGACAACATCACGGCAGTGCCAATTATTTTTATTCTAACTTTCATATGAATTGTTACAGTTCCTGCAGGACTTGTTTCAATCGCCCGTCACCACTCCTTTACCCTTTCCCGTTCGCCGCTTCCTGCCTCATCACTCATCACTCATTGCTCACCTCCAGCTCCCTCACCGGCTTTCCATTTTCATCCACGAAGCGCACACAGAAATCACTCATACCCGGACCGTTGATCACTGCTCCCCGAATGACATTCCTTCCCTTCTCCAATGTTAACCTGTTGGAGAGAACATCATCCATTACCATGCGCCTGTCACCGGAAAGAATGGCTGCTTCTTTTCCGTTGACCCACCACATCGATGCTGAATTCGACCCAATAGCCATTCTCACGTTTTTCATTTCCCTGGGGCTATTCACAACAGTCACGGCCCAAAACAGGACACCGTAAACCGGTTTGTTCAAACCGTAGGCGAAGCGAAAGAGTTTGACATTAAAATTCTTGCTGTCCAATGCATACCAGGTGAGTTCTTGCTCGCCCACCTTCACCTTTTCTCCGTCTTTGGGAACAACAGTAAACTGGTTGGGAAAATACAGAGTGTCAAATGCCTTTCTAATATAGCTGTCAGTGAATACAGTATTGGTGCGGTTTAGCTTGCTGATAGGTTCCAGCAGCAACCAACGTTGGATGAACCCTTCAGCATTAGGTCTCTTTGTCTTGCCCGTAGCGTTGGTGAAATATGGTGCACTGGTTCTCGCGGTATCAATTTTCGTAACAATGCCAGGCTTAGCCTTTGATGCGGAAGAACATCCTTCCAAGAGAGATCCTGTCATAATAGCAAAGCCGGCTGCCATCATCATGCCTGTGCGTTTAGCGTTCATCGTTAGTGCTTAAAGTATTTGTGGTGGGTGCTCTCCTTTTCATTGCCATACCCTCCGGGTAAAACTACAAAAAGAATGTTCGCCTTTTACTCGTCCAAGGTTAATAAACGTTGAATATACATTTAATCCTTAACCCTATTCGTCTACCTTGCCGCCACCGACTCCAAACCCCGAAACTAAAAAAGGCACTCCTCCCGCGGCCCGATTGGAAGAGTGCCTTTCTCGTTAATGTGTTAGACTAGCTCCTGGAAGCTGGCAACATCTATTGAATTACTACTTCGAACTCAATTCCGGCTTATACGTTAGCAATTCTGACCAACGGTTCTGCACTAAATCGGCATAGTCCTTTAGCCAGCGGTCAAACGAGCCTGCGCCATTAGCGGCATTGTACCTGTCAGCCAGCGGCTTGCGGAAGTCACTTGCCAGTTCTTTCAACCCGCCTTTTAAGCGCGTAACAGTGATGTATCCAGGCTCCCCTGAAAATACTGTGGCATAAACCGCTACTGATTCATTGCTGCCCTGCCAAACCTTTTTTAGTTTTTGAATCAGTCCTTTCATTTCATTGATCTTACCCGGTTTGGCCGTCATGTGATTGATGATGATCTTGTCGGCATAATCGGTCAATTGCACCGTACTTAGATCGGGCTGGAATTCATAGTAGCCACTCTGTCCCGAACCTACGGTGAGGGGTAGAACATTCTTTTCGAAATCATTCGTGTGTTCGGCGCTGATGTCTGCACGAGCGTCAAGGCCAGCCCAACTATTCGGTCCTTCGCTCACCATATACCCTCCCGCATCGGGACCTGATTCAATACTCCATACACGCCACATCAGGTCGCCTTTATGATAGGTCTGCGCATGGTTCGCTAACGCTTTCTCAAACTCGGAAACTTTGTCATTGGCAGCGACATACCGGTTCGCGGTGATCACTGTTTTTGTTTGTGCCATTCCAACAAAGGGAAGTACTAACAGGAAGAAAAAGAGTCGTTTCATCTTGATGATTTTTAATGAAGAAAATGTGTGACTTGCAAGCGTTTACTTAAGGTAAGAAGTAACAGTCCATGCTAAAACAGCAACACAATGGTGAAGCGTTACAGTATAAAGCTTAAAACTGCGCACGAACAGACGCACCGGTTTTGAGGCAAGGGGATGTTTATAGGGGGAGGAAAATAGATGCGTAAATCTATCTTGCGGAATTCGATGGTACGGGGCCGCGTATTAGTCTTGGTTGGCAAATACTAAAATTAAGTGCATCATTCCCAACGATCGCCGAATCAACTAATCAATCCAACCAACTCAATTCTGATGCAGCATACTTGTCAGTCCAGCTGGTATGTCGAGAGCAGAGCCTGTCGTCACACCCGGTACAGCTTTACTGATGCTTTCAGGAGTAACGCTGTTGTCGTTCGGGTCATTTGCCTTTTCAGCAAATCTCTGCAACAAACCGGGCAAGGCGCCTGCGATGGCCCCTGTGATCATCGGCGACAATCCAAATTTGCTTGCGAGACTGCTCACCAATCCTCCCTCTATTGCGCCTGCAATAGGGCTGCCGGAGGTAGCGGCGTTTTTAAGACTGTCTAGCAAGCCGCCAACGCCGCCTTGCGATACCACGCCCGTGGTGAGGCCATTGGTAATATGTGTGGCAACCTCGTTGTGAAGCGCATCTTCCTGCCCTTCCGGCAAATGGGCTGACACCTGCGGATTGTTGCCTAAATGTTCTTTTACCATTTGAAGTATCTGGTCAAACATAAACTTGCATTTATAGGTGAGGGGATGAATAGACTACTGTTAATTTACGCCATTGTTGGCAATCCTGATGTTTTTGTTTGATCCTAATGTATTTAATACGAGGGGAGGTACATCGAACTCCAGGGGCAATAAACTCTTTCAGCGAACGACCCTGGCGCCATATTTCGTTTTGGCAATTTCAGCATCGTTATCCTCGCTGTTATAAGTAAGCGTACAGGTTTCAGTCACCAGGTCAATATAGTTGACCGTAAACTGTCTTACGAAATCATATAAAGAATCCAGGGAGGGGAAGGTCAGGGTTACTTCTTTTGTCATAAAAATTGTTTGGCAGGATGAATTTGAATCGTTGTCTTACAAATAGGACGTCGGGGCGGCAGTAAGGTAGCATTATTGGCCCGAATTGGGATAATTGTTTTTGATAGGCAAACCCTGCCTCTATATTGCGCACCATCCGGCACCCGCATTGTAATTCTAAACTCTAAGCTCTATATTCGACACTTCAACATACTATGAAACTTTCTGCGAGATCATTATACATTTTTGGGTTTCTTATTTCATCGGTAACCTCTACCGGACAAAGCAGCGATAATTACATCTACTGGAGTTCCAAACGAAAGTTAACCCTGGAGGATTTTGGTATCAAAACCAGTGACGGCAAAGCGGGAGCCTGTGCCTCACAATACTATTTTTCCTACCAAGTGACTGGGATGGATTTCATGACAAAGAACTTCAACAAGAAAGTTCAGAACTGTATCGTTCGTTCGGCCTCCTGGATCGATACCACCTATAATGTTGCCCAGTCCCTTCGCTACGAGCAAACGCTCTTCGACCTGGCCGAAATATATGCACGTCAATTTAGAAAGGACTTGACAGAGAACCGAAAAAAGCTTCTCAAGGGCACGGACTTCGTTAAAGAACTAAGCACAAAGGCAATGACCGACTTTGCAAAGAGACAGGTGGACTACGTGAGCGATACACAGTTCGGCACGAATCCTGTTATGCAAGAGCGATGGGAAGGAATCATTAAAATGGAACTCGATTCACTCAAAGAATTTGCTCAAGAGGATGGCAAGTAAGTATAGGGATCACAACCAATAGGCCCTGCTGAATTAGCCATTGACCAATCCTCATTAATTTGCACAAATGCTCTCGTCGGAAACACTTCACCTTGCAAGAACACTTTGGGACTATCACCACATGAACATACCCTTGCAAAAAGCCGACTGCATCTTCGCCCTGGGAAGCCACGATCTAAGAGTTGCAGAAAGGGCGGCAGAACTCTACCTGGAGCGCTGGGCGCCGCTTCTGATTGTCTCGGGAGGATTTGGACGCATTACCAGGGAAACGTCTGCCGAAACAGAAGCCGATTTGTTTGCAGACATTGCTCTGCAAAAAGGTGTGCCGAAAGAAAGCATACTCATTGAAAACAGCTCGACTAACACCGGGGAAAATATTTCTTTCACCCGCGAATTATTACACCAAAAGGGCCTTGACATCCAAAGTTTCATCCTCGTTCAGAAACCCTACATGGAACGCCGAGCCTATGCAACCTTCCAAAAACAATGGCCTGGAAAAACGGTTTTCGTGACCTCACCCCAAATTCCTTTTGAAGACTACCCCACCGACGAATATCCAATGGAAACCGTGATCAACATCATGGTCGGCGACCTCCAGCGAATTCGCATTTACGCAGAAAAGGGATTCCAAGTCCCTCAGCCTATTCCCGCTGAAGTGTGGAATGCTTACGAACGACTGGTGTCTTTAGGTTTTGATCAACAACTTGTAAAGTAGCTTTGGAGGCAACCATCCTCCTGGAAGAACACGAACAAACAGGCATCACCTTGCCGGTTGTTACAGGTAAATAGTTTGCTCCATTTGCAGCCCCCACGAAGTTTTTATCTAAATGGCTACAATCGCCTGCCCGTGTTGGTCTTGTATGTCTTTTATTCCTTGTATGGTTCGCTTCTCTCTCCATTCCCGTTTCGAGTTGCACCACCGTATTTACCGGCCTGGACACCCCGCCGAACGGCACCAAATCTTCGCAGATTTTCTTAACTTCAATACAGCTCTTTTCAAGCCTACAACAATAAACTTGTCTCTATATGAAGCTCTCCAATCACTCTCCAGTTGCGGCAGGGCTCAACGCGCTTCTTGCCGTTTTCATTATCAGCTCATTCTGCCTGTTTATAGCAGCGAAAAAGGCGGCCAGGGTAACACAGGACCTCTGGCGACAGCTAGGCCTTACACAGGAAGCTGCAGATATGAATATCAATTTTAGTTTCCAAAGTGGTATGTTCCTGTATGAAGGTGCGAAAAACGCAAAAGATATTGCGATGGGCAACCGTGTAGCGGTGGTGAACCAGTTGGTCGCCTACTCAAAAAAGTATATGGCCAGCCCGAAATTTCAAAGCGATTATCTACATAAATGGACCATCTCTAAAAACGATTGGGAAAAAAGAAATCCCGATCCTGCAACCTTCGCAACGCCCGTCACAGGAGAATCGATCAGGATCGAAGAAAGGCAACGCTTAGAAAAACAATTGAAGGTAGCCGAGGACGGTCTTAATTCACCCAACCCAAAGGTTAAAAACGGTGCCCCTTACGCAATTGAAAACACTAAGAAACAAATAGCCGCTTTGGAAGATCCGAATAATGCGGTTGTCAAAAGAAAGCTGGACGAAGCCGCACGAATGGCAGCCGCCCAACAGAAACAGTATCTGGAAGCAAAACACGTCTTCGACAGCTCGCATCCAAAAGATCCCGCAGGGCTGGTTAAGATTCGGCTCCAGGAGATTTTGAACAAGACCGTGGATATCGATTACGCAGCAGAATTGAAAGACGGATACAATGGCAAAAAAGTCTTTGTAAATCCTGCCTACGAAAGTAAACCGGTGGAATGGAAGTTGGCTTTCCGCGCAGGCAAAGCGGCGACGGACGCCATTCGGGCTGCAGCAGTGCAATGGCTCAAAGAGTTGAAGAGCACCGCCGACGTCAAGCGTTCTAAAGGAAACACAGAAATTGCCAGCAACCCAATAGATACTGGTGATTGAACAGAAGTGTTGCCGTAAGGAACTATCCGAAAACCACGATACATACTAGTATATTGTGAGACAATCCGTATCAAAGCGGGCTTGCCGTATTTTTTATTTTCACCTCAAATTAGAACTATGTTTCTTCGTCTCACCGGTATCATAATCATTGGTCTGTTTTCTCTTTCTGTCTCAACCAAACAAGAAAGCTCGAAGAATACCAGGAAACAAATTAGAACCGGCGCAGAGCAAACAGAGAAATATCTTCCCCTGCTCAAAGGAAAAAGAATCGCTATCCTCGGCAATCAAACCTCTGTCATTGGAAGGACCCACCTCGTAGATTCACTTCGCTCATTGGGTATAAACATCGTCAAGGTCTTTGGCCCAGAACACGGCTTTCGTGGCAAGGCCAGCGCAGGCGTTAAAGTACAGGACGAAGTGGACAGCGCAACAGGCATTCCTATTATTTCCCTTTATGGACCAAAGCGAAAACCGAGTAAAGAAGATCTTTCCGATGTCGATCTCATGATCTATGATGTGCAGGATGTGGGCTGCCGCTTCTACACCAACATCAATGCGCTCGCTGAAGTAATGGAGGCTTGCGCAGAAAACAACAAACAGCTTTTGATTCTCGACCGCCCAAATCCTAACGGCTATTTTGTTGACGGCCCGGTGCTCGACATGAAACTAAAGTCCGGTATTGGAAGATTCCCCATTCCAATCACTCATGGAATGACGATCGGTGAATTCGCACAGATGATCAATGGCGAAGGATGGCTGTCAGGAAAAATAAAATGCGATATCAGGATCATCCGTGTTGCCAACTACACACACGATATGCCGTACACGCTACCGGTAAAGCCTTCACCCAATTTAAACACGCAACAATCCATTCTGTTATATCCTTCCACCTGCCTATTCGAAGGAACGATTTTGAATTATGGCCGGGGTACGTATTACCCTTTTACCATCCTTGGCGCACCCGCTTTGAAAGATAGGTACAGTTTTTCTTTCACCCCACAAGGCATACCGGGAATGTCCGAAACACCTCTCTATATGAACGAGACCTGCTACGGGATAGACCTTCGCAATTATGATGTGAGCATACTACGTAAAACTAA
>DATDNL010000284.1:0-2354 GCA_036518315.1 Flavisolibacter sp.
TGGTGTGTTTGGTTTTGGCCGTGTTGGCTTCGACTATTTCATTGATAATAGGAACACTCTTACGGTGACACAGAGTTTCATGAAAGCAAACATGAACCCCAATTCGACCAGTAACATATATACTGATACGACAAGTAACGGTTCGTTCGATAACTTACAGCAGAGATTAACTAATTCGGAAAATCATTTTCAAAACTCAAGTTCACAGCTAAGTTTCAAACATAATTTTCCGAAGGCAGGTCACGAGTGGACAGTTGATGCCACTTACAATAAAGGACGGAATTCAAACAATTCCGCTATAAGCTCTAATTATTATGATTTGCCGGGAGGAATATTCAACCGCACCTACGAGCAAGAGCAAATGGGTTCGGGCGATAACAAGAACCTAATATTGCAGACAGACTATTCAAATCCCCTTTCGGCTAAATCAAAATTGGAACTTGGCGCTCGGGCCTCAGTCCGAACCGTTGATAATGCAACGAATTATTTTGTCATCGACGGCAATGGATTCAAGTTGCCTATCACAGCACAGAATATCGTCTACGCCAGCCAGGACCGTGTGTACGCCGCTTATGCAACGTTTTCCAATAAGTTCAAGAATTTTGGCTACCAGGCTGGGTTAAGGGCTGAAAGTTCGACTTATGAAGGCGAATTAAGGGACAAGGGCCAGAAGTTTAATACGAATTACCCGATCAGCCTGTTTCCCAGTCTTTTCTTAAGTCAGAAAATAAATGATAACAGTGATCTGCAGTTGAATTACAGCAGAAGAATTAACAGGCCAGGGTTTTGGCAGCTTTTTCCGTTTGTCGATATTTCAGACTCCCTAAATATCAGTCATGGAAACCCAGCCTTAAAGCCTGAGTTTACGAACTCGATCGAACTCTCCTACTCTAAGACCTTTGCAAACCGCGATAATTTCATTGCATCGCTTTACTTTAAAAACACTAATGACCTGATCACACGGTACCTGGTACCCGAATATGTTCAAGCCTACGACAGTGTAATGCCTGTTAGTACTTATATCAATGCTAACAGAAGTTACGTAACAGGTCTCGAATTGATTGGTAAAAATAAAATCACCAGTTTTTGGGATCTAACCAGTAATCTGAACTTATTCACTTCTAAAATTGACTTAACTAATGCACCGAGTCCGGACCAATTCATGAGTTACTTCATCAAAATCAATAACACGATTAAATTGCCAAAGAACTTTTCTCTGCAAGTTTCGGGAGATTACCAATCGAAGATCGTCTCATCACCCGGGGGAAGCGGTGCTTCCAGCGGTGGCCGGGGATATGGCGGTGGTATGGGTGGTATGTTCGGAGGCGGCATGTCGGCTGCACAAGGATATATCCGTCCAAACTATGGCGTTGATGCGGCGGTGCGATATGAATTCCTGAAGGAAAAAAGAGCTTCTGTTTCTTTGAGTATTAATGATATTTTCAGGACCAGGAAATATGACTCCCATACCGAGTCGACCTTTTTTATACAGGATGCCCAACGCTGGCGTGATCCGCAGGTATTTCGTTTAAATTTCAACTGGAGATTTGGGAAGTTCGATGCGAATTTGTTCAAACGAAAAGACACCAAGGCCGAGGGTAATGTAAATATGGATACCGGCAATTTCTAAAATAACAGATTGAGCCCCAGATTCTGGGGCTTTTTATTTTACACTGACTATTTTTGGGAACATGTATTCGTTTGGACTTATTGGTTGCGGAAACATATCCCACCGTCATGCTGAGAACATGAAAAGGGTTGGAACGCTTTCAGCAGTATGTGATGTGATTCCTGGAAAAGCTGATAAACTGGCTGCACAATTCAACTGCAAAGCTTATTATTCCATTGATGATCTTCTGCTAAACAGTGAAGATATTGACGTTATCGTCATTTGCACACCAAACGGACTCCATGCTGAACACAGTGTAAAAGCGCTCGTAAAAGGCAAGCATGTTCTTTGCGAAAAGCCTATGTGTCTCACTACCCCAGACGGAAACCGGATGATCAAAACGGCTGAGGCCCAGGGTAAGAAAATCTTTGTCGTTAAACAGAACAGGTACAATGAGCCGGTGCAATATGTGAAAAAGCTGCTTGAGGCAAATAAGCTTGGAAGGATTTTCAGTTTCCAGGTCATTTGTTTCTGGAACCGGCCGCAGGCCTATTATTCAAATTCATGGAAAGGTTCAAAAAATCTTGACGGGGGCATCCTGTATACGCAGTTTAGTCATTTTGTCGATATTCTATATTGGACATTGGGAAACGTTCAAAAATTGAGCGGAATAAAAGGCAATTTTAAAGGCCGTTCTCATTTTGAGATTGAAGATACGGGTGTGGCAGTTTTGGAGATGGAATCC
>DATDNL010000285.1:0-8282 GCA_036518315.1 Flavisolibacter sp.
ATTGTCCTTTCTATAGCCTGCGAAATTTTCAAAAGAGAATTGCCTGATATCGTCGTCATTGTAGGAAATGCTTCCCGAGTAGTCGGAGCGTGTTCCATAAACGAAATGAGTGAAGGAGGTCTTCCCACTACCCGAAGGGGCAACGATCTTGATCATCTCTCCTTTTTCGAAGCGTAAGTCTTTACCCCAGATCTCAGATCTTTGCTTTCTTGACTCATCGAAGTATAATGGCAGTAAGTTTTGAAGGTGTAGATACATCTCAAAAATTATAAGCTAGGAAAGGAATCTTTAGTGATGGTTTAGTACTCGCGTACTCGTCTTTCTTTATGAGTTGTGACATCTGCACACTATATTTTGCCAACTGCTTCAGGCTGTTGGTGGAACCATCGGCAAGGTTTACGTTCGTGTCGAAGTTGATGCAGCCATCCCTGAATTCTCCGCCATTAGAAACTATGTCTCTCCAGAAGCTTTTTGACAAGTTGATCTGCTGCAGTAATGCACTATCAAGGCCATGTGTATTCCATTGCTCCAATCCTTTCTGAATATCGATGTATACACCCAGCGGATGACCGCCCAATTTTTGGGAGACAACAGGATTTGTGTTAGGAGCGAAAAAGTGGCTAATGGTTGCAGGTGAATTACCCAGTAAAAACCAATTATTTTGGACTGTAGACGCAGCACCGGGAAAAACCTTCTTTACAATATCGCCTGCTTTCTTAAAAGATGTATCGCTATTCAACGAAGTAGCAAACAATAGATCCCCACCAAAAGGAAAGATACCTTCTTCATCATCTTCTTCAGAGGCGCTGACCTCGGGACCCAGTTTCGCAGCGGACATGAGAACCTGTCCTTTGCCCGCTTTCAATAACTCGTCGATAGTTAGATGATACTGTTCGAGATATTGATTGGCAGTCGATTCGGTACCGGAAACTTTGAGAAAGTCCTGGATCAACTGCGGGTCATAGTTCATGGCAATGACTATGGAAGCAGTTGATGCAACATGATTCAGAAGGTCTGCCGTTAAAGGCCTTGCCGAATACCTTTGTATCAGTTTGGAAAGAGTGGGGTTGAGATATTGCTTTGAGTGCATTACAATCTTTCCGTTTTCGAAATTGATAGTGCCGGCGGTGACGCTACCCTGCATCATGGCGCTGGCTGCAATTAAAGGAATTGGGCCAAACTGGAAGTCGGAAAGGACATCGGCTGTATTGCTCCAGAAATGGATGTCACCAGGTTCTTTGATAAGAGAAGCGTAGTAATCGTTTGACTCGATGCTACCCTCCTTTTTAAGATCGAAGAGGGAAGTCGCATAGGCTTTAAGGCTGTCGACTGTCACAGAGGTATTGCCTCCCATTAATGGCTCGTTGCTGATATAGATGAATTTTGCGTCTGTCCAACTAACAAAGTCTGTTTTATCGACGAGCATATAGCTGAAAGTGCCGCCATCCTGAACCTTACTCGCAGGGTTTTGCCCCTGTATCATCTTTTCGAAATCAGTGGCGCTTTTTAATTGTCCTTCAAAGACCGAATAGCGGATGAAGTCGCGCTTATGGCTGAAATAAACGAAATCAGACTTAAGGTCAACACCCGAGCGTTCGGGGTCTTGCATAATCTGCGTGTCGAAACTGTCTGTAGACATTTCCTTTTTGCGTCGGAACCAGTCGGCTTTCAAGAGGTCATTCCAGTCGGCCTTTGAATTGATAGAGGAGCCGTTGAGCCGTACGATGGTGGAAGCATCGGCGGGGACTGTTAATTCTTTATCCTTCGAACTCCTGCAGGATACGAACAATAAAGACGCAATCGCGATTGCTGAAAGAATTTTTAGGTGCTTCATGCAAGTCAGTTATGTTCAAACAAATGAAAATTCGCAAAGAGCCTCGAAGGGAATTGAACGTTGTTCTCCCTTCCTAAGGTCTTTGATTACGCAGGTTTTCGTTTCAATTTCTTTTGAGCCAATGATGATGGCAAAGGGAATGTTTTTCTTTTCAGCGTATTTGAACTGCTTATCAAATTTCGTTGGCTCGTGATAAATTTCAGAAGCAATTCCTTTTTGCCTTAAAAGCTGAAGAAGGCTGTATGCTGTTTTACTTTCTTCCGCACCTAAATTAAAAAATAAAACTCTAGTTCCTATATGTATTGTTTCCGGGAAGAGTTTCAGTTCTTCCATTACATCATAAATGCGGTCCACGCCAAAGGAAATTCCTACACCCGGAATATTGGGAACACCAAACAAACCAGTCAGGTCATCGTAGCGGCCACCGCCACCGATGCTGCCGATCTTTACTGAAGCGGGCGCTTTTGCTTCGAAGATAATGCCGGTGTAATAGTTGAGGCCGCGGGCGAGGGTAAAGTCAATAAGAAGGTTTGGAGTTTGGAGTTTGGAGTTTGGGGTTGGGGGTTCAAGGTTCGAGGTTCGAGGTTCGAGGTTGGCGGTTTGGTTGACGAGGAATTCAATTTGTTCGATTCCTTGTTGGCCGGTAGGGGAATCAGCAAAGAGTCTTTTAATGGCCGATAGTTTCTCATCGTTCGTGCCGGTGATGTTGAGATAGTTTTCGATTACTGCGATTTGATCGGCAGTCAATCCCCTTTCTGCTAATTCCTCCTTTACTTTTTCGAGGCCTATCTTATCGAGTTTGTCGATGGCGATGGTAATATCGATCATTTTGTCGGCGCCACCGGAAAGTTCCGCAAGTGCTGTAAGTATTCTCCTGGAGTTTATTCTTAGCTCATAATTGGTGATGCCAAGTTTTTGGAAGACGTCGTTATAGATATTCGCTAATTCTACCTCGTTTAGTAAGGAAGTGCTTCCGACAATATCGGCATCGCACTGATAAAACTCACGGTACCTTCCTTTTTGTGGACGGTCAGCGCGCCAGACCGGTTGGATTTGGTAGCGCTTGAAAGGAAAGGCGAGTTGGTTGTGGTTCATGGCTACGTAGCGGGCAAAAGGAATCGTCAGGTCATACTTCAAAGCCCTCTCTGTAATGCCTTTCGTGTTCCTGCCCTGCAAGACCTTTTCGAATTCCTCCCTGGCCTGTTGGCCTTTGGCGGGGTTATCGAGTCCGTTGTTGAGTATTTTAAATATCAGTTTATCGCCCTCCTCCCCATACTTTCCCATCAAGGTGTCGAGGTTCTCCATGGCGGGTGTTTCGAGGGGTTGGAAGCCGTAGAGCTCAAATATTGATCTAATTGTATTTAGAATGTGCTGACGCTTGCGAACGACGTCCGGTCCAAAATCACGGGTACCTTGAGGAAGGGAAGGTTTGCTGCCCACTGTCACCTTAGTCGGGAAACCTGGGTTTAAAGAGTCTTTATTTTTTTCGTCTTTCATGATAGTTGAAGTGCAAAAAAACAACTTATTGGCGGTAGATGCGTAGGATGGTTGAGAGTTCCATCCGTGTAAGTGTCCGTGTTACTCCGTTAAAGCAATAAAGATTTTGAAGATGTTCTCAGTTTGTAATAGCACTAGCGACGTTTTTCAGACACGGGATGTCCATACTTTTTTATGATGGCATCGCATACTTCGTTGATCATCTTGTATACTTCGTGGTAGCCGGGTTCCGGACCGTACCATGGATCGGGCACCGAAAAATCCTTTCCGGGGTGGAGTTCATTCATGAACAGGTCGACTTTTGACGGGTCGAATTTGTCGCGGGCAATGCTACGGATATCATCGATGACATCGTCGGCCATTGCATAGATCTTATCGTAGCGATTGAAGTCTTCCTTTACAAACTGACGTGCCCTTTGGTCACAAATATCAATGCCGTTCAAGCGTGCCACTTTTTGAGAAAGCTTGTGAGGCGCTTCTCCCACGTGATAGCCGTTGGTGCCAGCACTATCAATCTGCCAGTCCAATCCTGCCTCTGCTGCTTTATGTTTCAAAACTCCCTCTGCCAATGGACTTCGGCAGATGTTTCCCAGGCACACCATTAGAATTTTCATCCTTTGAATTTTGAAGTGCAAAAGTAAAGGAAGGAGATTTTTGGAGGTTCTATTTAACATAATAAAGGGCGGGGCTTTTGTGGGAGTATGGTGGGCGAGGGGTGGGCGTTGCAAGGGAGTAGCCGGGGTTTGGGATTATTGATTATTGAGCATTGATTATTGGGAAGAGGCTGGGCGTGCGGCGGGCGTTTCTTTGGGGTTTGGGGTCGTCTAAAGTTTGGAAGCGTTTGGTTTGGGAGCGGGGTTGGGTCTCGTAGAGGCAGAAGACAGTGGAAGTTTTTTGAAGTTCGGGGGCGGAGCCAGAGAAGGGTTGTACTGAGTTTAAGAATTTTCTTCAAACGTTATGGAAACCAGGATTCGAATCATCTCAATAGCAAAGATGCAGTTGCCGGTAACCTGCTGAGATCCATGTCCTGGTTCCAGATTATTCCACACACATTAAACCTCTACTTATGACCAGCAATGAGATCCTGAAAGCGGATGTATTGGACATCCTTTTCGATAACCGCAACAAACTTTATGGAGCCTACGCACTTAGGAAAGGTTACAATAACAGGTTGTTTATGGCACTAGGAATTTCACTAAGCACCATACTTCTTTTCTTTCTCCTGGCGAGGACTTATCGTTCACCTCAAGTTATCGTTGAGAGAGGTGGCGGAGATGAATTGGTTGTCGATCATGTGATACCGCCCGACATAAAAAGAATGGACCCGATAATTCCGAAGAGAGTTATTCTACCACAGGTGAAGACGGCAAACCTGAGCACTATCAATATTAAAGAGGATAAACTGGTGCATACAACCGTCGCGGACCAGGCCTCTTTGAAAATAAGTGCTATTTCTAACGTCAACCTGGAAGGAGTCATCCCAAAGGATATAGCTGTTATCAAAATGCCAGAAGCCACAGTGCTGGTCAAGGATGATCCGAAGCCGGTAGCCAGTTCCAATGTTATTCGGAAGGAGCCCGAATTCCCCGGTGGGGAACAGGCGTGGCTAAATTTTTTGCAGAAGAACCTTGTGGCTCCAGGAGAACTGGAAGCCGGGGACAAGAAAACGGTTGCCATCAGGTTCCAGGTGTCGCCAGAAGGTGTAGTAACCAATTTCGAGGTTATGCAATCTGCTGGCAGAGCGTATGATAATGAAGTGATACGAGTATTAAGGAAAATGCCACGCTGGAAACCGGCTATTCAAAACGGGCAACCTGTTGCGAGATCCTTCACCCAGCCAGTGACTTTTGTCGGTATAGAATAGCAGATTTAAGTAAATTGCTTGCTTCAAAGAATCGTATGATTGAGGATTTCCAGGAACAGCAAAGAAAAAGGACCATTCGGATAAGATCATTGATGGATTTTACGATGGGTGGTCTCCTGGTTCTTGCAGGGTCGTTGCTGTTAATTTACAAAGTCGGTAACCTGGATGATATCAATCGAAAAGGGCTCGGACTATTGTTTTGTTTATACGGAGCCTGGCGGATCTATAGAGGGTATAAAAAGAATTATTTTAGATGAGAGTGGGCCTTTATTGTTGGATCGTGTTGGTTTGTTTTTTGACAGGATGTAAGAGCGATGAGCAAAAGCACGCGGAGATGCCCGACATGTATAACAGGGGGACGATACACATCAGTTGTGACGAAAGCTTCAAACCTGTTATTGATGAAGAGGTGAGGGTGTATGAAGCGCTTTACCCTGATACCAAAATCATCGTTCACTACAAGCCCGAAGCGGAATGTCTTAAAGATTTTGAGGTCGATTCTATACGGATGGTGATAGCAACGAGGGGCTACACGGAAGGAGAGAAGAACTTCATGATCGATTCGATGCATGTTGAGCCTGACAAGCTTGTAGTGGCGAGGGATCTTGTGGCCGTGATTATAAATCCTGCCGCCAAAGACAGTTTTTTTAGTATGCGTGATTTAAGGGATCTGCTCACGGGAAAGTCTAAAGAAAATCTAATTCCCGTGTTTGACGGCACCAGGGCAACCAGTACGGTGCGATTTATGATAGATTCAGTGCTCAAAGGCGAGGCATTAGGTAAGAATGTGCAGGCGGCTCAAAGCAGTGTAGATGTCGTAAACTATGTGGCGAAAACGCCAAATGCTGTGGGATTTGTCGGCTATGGCTGGGTAGGAGATGAGGAGGATACTGCACAGGCGGCCTATATGAGGAGGGTGAAAACGGCTTACGTAGAAAGTACAGACAGCGCAGGCTATTATGTAAAGCCTTCTCAATATTTTATTTATACAAAGAGTTATCCTATGGTACGGGATTTAGTATATACCTTAAAAGAAAGGCATATGGGCCTGGGCCATGGCTTTGCTCATTTTTTGTATACGATGCAGGGCCAGCTGATTTTTAGAAGGGCCTATCTTATGCCGGTAATTTTGCCTAATTATGTAAGAGACGCTGAATTGGAGAGTACAATTAACAAGTAATAAGTAAACGAAAAGAATAACTTTAAACTCTTAAAAAGAAAACAGAACAATGAAGAAATCAGCAATCGTTTTATGTTTTTCTGCATTGACAGCGGTAAGTGCCCTCGCGCAAAATGTGCAACAGGGGGTTAACGATCTTTATGCAGAAAGATATCAAAGTGCGAAGACGACTTTTGAAAAATTACTAGCATCCAACCCAAACAATATAGAGGCTAATTATTGGCTGGGTGAAACCTATATAGCAAACGGTGATGTTAACGGTGCGAAGGCAGTGTTAGACAAGGCTGCTGCATCAAGCAATAATGCTCCATTGATTCTGGTAGGCCAGGGACATGTAGAATTGTTGCAAGGGAAACAGAATGAAGCGAAACAACATTTTGAATCTGCCATTACTGCCAGTAAGGGAAGAAAGGGTAATGATCCTAATGTACTGAATGCAATCGGCCATGCGATCGTTGAGACCTATTCAGAACAAAACAAGACAGATCTCGATTACGCCATTTCTAAACTCAATGAGGCTTCTCAAATAGCGCCCAACAATCCAGATATATGGTTTAATCTTGGGAATGCCTATCGTAAAAAGCGTGATGGTGGAAATGCGGTGCAGGCGTACACAAAGGCCGGCAACTTTGCTCCCGCTTTGTACAGAACCGGAATGATCTATGAGTCGCAGAAGACTTTGAGGCAACCCAATGACTGGGATATCGTTCTGGATTACTACAACAAGGCGATTACGGCCGATCCCAGGTTCGCTCCTGCTTACATGCGCCTTTATGATTATTACCTGAGAGGAAAACATGATTTCACCGGTGCAGAGAGCTATGCAAACAAATATGTGTCCAGTTCTGATCCAAGCGTTGAGAACACTTACCTGCAAGCTCAAACAAAATTTGTTCAGAACCAGTTCACTGATGCTATCAATATTGGTAAGAACATAGTAGCGCAGACGAACAGTAATCCAAATCCCCGCGTGTACAGGCTGCTTACTTACAGCTATATGGGAAATAAGGATACGGCAACTGCCTGCCAATATGCTAACGAGTTTTTTGCAAAGCAGAAAAATGAAGATGAAATCGCAGCAAATGACTATTTGATGCATGCACAGGCTTGCGGTAAGAACAACCCAGACGTCATCCTTGCCGACATTGATAAGGCGGTCCAAAAAGACCCGACCAATGCGCCGAGGGTTCTCAGGGAAGCTTTGGATGATGCGAAAAAATCGGGACAAAGATTATTGGAAGGCGAGCTCTTAGTGATCCTTTATAAATTACAGGGAGATAAGGCTAACCCTGCTCAGCTGGTAAGTGTGGGAACTCCTTTTTATTACGGAGGTGATTTTAAAAAAGCAGATAGTTTGTTCGGCGCTTATAGCAAAGCCTTCCCCGATAGCATTTATGGTTACTTGTGGAGCGCCAAAGCGTTGATACAAATTGACACCGCAATGACTGAGGGTTTGGCAGTCCCAGCCTACGAGCAAATACTCCGCGTGGCAGAAATGGACAAAACAAGGGACCTGTATAAGGCGAATGGAACATTCGCGGCCGGCTATTTAACCGCCTATTATAACAATACCAAAGGTGACAAGGCAACCGCGATGACCTATCTTCAAAGGGGGCTAGCAATTGATCCGACCAATCCCACCCTTTTAGCTTATCAGAAGGCCCTGCAGCAACAGCCGGCAAAGCAAAGCCCGGGACAGCAAAAGAGTAGTACTTCGAATAATGCTGCAAAAGGGGATACGAAGACAAAATCGACCGACTCAAAGACAAAGGTCAAACAAAGTCAATAAAGCCTCAGCTATATAGCGAAAGCCTTCCCCGGAAGGCTTTTTTTATGGACATAGGGGTTGCAAATATTAACGCTCCAATTGAATCCTCTGGCTTATTTTTGCGTGCCCATTTGAAAAA
>DATDNL010000286.1:0-5485 GCA_036518315.1 Flavisolibacter sp.
GGGCATGGAGGAGATGCAGCAGCAGCTGCAGGCCATGTTCCAGAATCTCGGCGGTAACCGCACGCGCACGCGCAAAGTGAAGGTGCGCGAGGCGCTCAAGCTGCTCACCGATGAGGAGGCGGGCAAGCTCATCAACGAGGATGAGCTCAAGATTCAAGCGCTCGCCAATGCCGAGGCACTTGCCGAATGCTTTGCAATTGGTCCGGCAGTTCCCGGAACAGCCTTTTGTTATTGATCATATTGCCAAACCCAATATTGGTAAAGGACAGCTATTCGAATGGAAAAAGCACCTGGCAGCTCTCGCCGGTATTCCCAACGTATCGTGCAAAATATCCGGTATGGTTACAGAAGCCAGATGGAAAAACTGGAAGCAAACAGATTTTGTTCCCTACCTGGATACGATTGTGGAATTATTTGGAACAAAAAGAATTTTATATGGTTCCGACTGGCCTGTATGCACCCTTTCAGCATCGTATTCGGAAACATACGGAATCGTAAAAACCTATTTTGACGCTTTTTCGCGCGGTGAACAGGACGATTTTTTTGGCGGCAACGCGATTCGATTTTATGGCTTAACGAACGATGAAGGTCTACCATGAATTTAACTCCCACCTATAAGGCGGACATATTTACGAGTGACTTTCCGGCTAACGGAGGAAGGCTTGTTTGCGGGACGTCCGGGCTCGGAGGCGTTTGGGGCCGTGTAGATGAGCAGGAAAGTATTGACAGCATTCTTTATGCGCTTGAAAGCGGAATTTCTTGTTTTGACACATCTCCATCGTATAGTAACGCTGAACTTTACCTCGGTCGGGCGCTTTCTAAATGGAAGGGTCAGCGGCCTTTTGTAAGCACCAAAGTGGGTCGCCTCAAAGCAGAAACGGCTTTTGATGCGCGGCTGGATTATTCCAGAAACGGGATGCGTGAAAGCCTGTTGCGAAGCCTTGATCTACTTGGGCTCGATTCGGTTGATCTTTTGTTCTTGCACGAACCCCAGTGGGTTCCTCTTGCCCGTATTGATGAAATTCTTGAGGCACTACTGTCATTTAGAGAAGAAGGATATACCAAACTGCTTGGTATCGGTGGCAACCCATCTCAATCATTTGAACCTTATATTGACAGAAGGTATTTCCAGGTTATTTCGAGTTTCACAAAGATGGATGCATGCAACCTGTCGGCCTTTGAAGAAATTTTGCCGAAAACGATTCCTCAGCACATTCATTTCTACGCTGCCTCATCACTTCATTTCGGTTTATTGGGGAATCGGTTTACACGTTTTGCTGCCGAGGGTAATAAAGGTTATGAAGACAACATATCGCTGAAAGACATTGAAACTGCTAAATTGATAAATGAGGTTGCTGTTGAGTCCGGCATGCCGCTCGCGGAGCTGGCACAACGCTATCTTTTTTGTATTGCGGAAGCAACGCGGGTGGTGATGGGTGCAAGAAAGCTTAACCAGGTTTCAGATACGATTGAATGTTGGAACAAGGGCGCAATTTCGCGGGAATTATTTGATAGGATCACACGAATCATCATGGATCATTAGGTTGTTGTGCGGTTTGGGTTTCACCTTTTCGAAACTGGCAAGCTGCGATAGCAAGAAAAATCTTTCCTCTCATTGACGACCCAAGGTTGAAAATCTGATTTATGATCAAAAAGTTATTATTGCCACTTATTCGGTTCGTGCTTACAACGGGCCTGAATGTTTACCCGATTTTCTCAATCGCCCAGTCACCGGTTAAGGTATTTATACTTGCGGGCCAATCCAATATGGTCGGGCATGGAGAAGTTTATGCAAGCGCCGCCAGAAGGGCAGCGGGATCTTTGGAATATGAAATTGCCCACGACAGCGCAGGATTTTACGGGAACCTTCGTGACAAGGAGGGTAAATGGAAGAAACGTCCAGATGTATGGGTTTATTTCGACCGGGGCGAAGAGATTAAAAAGGGGGATTTGTCCGTCGGTTATGGAGCAACAGATGGAGAAATAGGCCCGGAATTTCAATTTGGCAATGTCGTCGGAGACCGGGTTAGCAGCCAGGTATTATTGATAAAAACAGCATGGGGCGGTAAAAGCCTGGGAATTGATTTCCGACCGCCCGGGTCCGGCGGGACGACTGGATTTTTTTATAAAAAAATGATCGCTGACATACAAGGTGTGTTGAATAATTTACAAACGATCTTTCCGCAATACAGAGGGCAGGGATACGAGCTGTCGGGTTTTGTCTGGAACCAGGGATGGAATGATGCAGGAGATTCAAACCTGTACAATGAATACAAAGCGAATATGATTCATTTGATACAAGATGTTCGCAAAGACCTGCAGGCTCCCGGACTCCCGTTTGTGCTGATCAATTGTGGCCAGGGAGGATTTCAATCCACACCGGACAGATGGATGCGACGTGTGCAAACCTTTATCGTGTCAGCGCAATCTGACGCTGCAAACAGCAGTGACGCTGGTGGTAACATTGCTTTGGTGGATACACGACCTTTTTGGAGAGACAGCCTCCAGTCGCCCGCCAAGGAGGTACATCATTATAACCGAAATGCCGCGACCTATTGTCTGATGGGAGATGCCGCCGGCCATGCGATGATGCAATTATTGAAAAATCAAAAGGCAACCACAAACAGAGACGCCTCTGATGGCGAAATCAACAATGACGGATTGATGGGTTACATTTCATTCCGGACGTCGCCGCAGCCGCGCGGTTATGCTGCCGGTATTGGATTCTATTCGGCCGTCTATTCCATGCTACCCAAACCGATCCATAGTTTCCAGATTGGTCTTGCTTCGACCTGGATCATTCCAGACAATTCAGAAAATCTTACGCAGCCACTATGCCCACCGGGGACATATGCAAGAGAAAACTGGGGCGAAAGGCGCGGACCGACCTTTAAAGATGTTTTTCAGACAATAGAAGGAGGACTGGGTATTTGGGGTAGCACGCAGTTTCGTGCAGGCTATACTTCTCCAAAATTCCAGATTGTCGCAGTTCCTGACTGCTACACCGGAAACTATCTCATTTCCCCCGGATGGGGAAACAGTCCAAGGGTTACAGAAGATAATAAAATGGGAATTGCGCAAATCAGTAACCGGTTACTCGTGCCGCCAGACGGGATCACATTCAGGGAAAATCCGAAAGGGAAGCTGTTTGGCTATTCATGGATGTCACTGCCCTTTTCGGGCGTGAAAAAGCAGGACCCACCGACCGGCAATCAATACTGGACTCTTTTTTTTGCAGTTTCAAACTTTAATGGACCTGTTGCGTTTATCATTCCTGAGTCGTGGAGCAAGATTTCCGCGAACTATCCTTTTGATCATAACCGGGGACTTGACAGCCGCGGAGGTCTATCCGGGGGTGGTGCGCAGGAAATAAATACGGTGCCGTATTTCGAAATGAAAGATAACAGCGGGACTACATATTCCAGAATACCAGAATTCCTTTATCCTGTCAACGCCAATGGTGAAACTGTGCTTATTCAGGATGTGAGGTACTATTCAAGCAAAGCGTTAGCGGACGCGTTTGCCAAATGGAGAAAGGGTGGGCCGGAATGTTCGGGTCGATTCCGTATTTCTGATTCATCGAGTGTTTTGGCAAAGCTGAAGGCGTTACCATTTAACTTTCACCAAACGGACGGAAAAATACCGCTGGTAGGATTTGATGAGACAGTTCAAACAGCGGTATTCAATGATTCAACTGCTTTCGGGCTGAGGTGGTTCCCTTCTCCGATTAGTGACATTGGTGTACTTCCACAATATTTTAAACAGAGCGGGAATTTACGTACCTGTGTTTCCAGTACAGCAGTTCCTAAGGAGCTTACTGAAAAGGAATTTGCACCGGCGGTCAACGGTACTGACTACACATCTCCTGCTTCCGGTTCCTGGGCTGAACCGGGACCTGCGCGAGGTCCTTATTATGCTTACCTCGCTGATGGGTCAAGGGTAACCTATTACTGGTATCGCTTTATAGATCAACCGTCGCTGCAGCAATATAAGCATGTGTGGAGCGATTCGCTGAGGTCAGCCCTACAAGGACTTGTTGAAAAGATTCATCATCATTGGACAATCGACAAGGAATATATGCCTCCGCCAGCTCGTGGTCAAAAGCTGGCACCACTTGATCCCGCACTGATAGTAAAACCGCCTGCCGGACTTGAGGTAGGGTATGTACCGATTGTTACAGCGCAGGGACAATACGCAAAAAAAGCAAGTTCTAAAATGTCGTTCCGGAGGATTACGAAAGGGGATAAAAAAGGGTAAGAAATGTAAATACTGCGGTATTAAAAGATAAGTTTATTTATTGCTGACAACTATTTTTGATCAAAAGTAAAATACTATGGCGGCCCTCAAGTGGGAAGGTATCTATTCGGCGTTGCTTACTCCTTTTGATGCGCATGACTCGATTGATCTCGAACTGTTCAAGATGAATATCCTTGCACAAATGGAGGCTGGAATTGATGGAATCGTATTGGGAGGGTCATTGGGAGAGGCAAGCACATTGCTGGATGTAGAAAAAGATGACTTGTTGGAACAGGCGAAAGAAGTTGTCAAAGATCGCATACCGATTGTATTAAACATTGCTGAGCAGTCGACAAGGCAAGCTGTCAATGCTGCGAGAAACGCCGAAAAGAACGGGGCGGATGGATTGATGGTTTTGCCTCCTATGCGTTATAAGGCTGATGAACACGAGACCCTTGAATTTTTTAAAAGTGTCGCGGTGAGCACGTCATTGCCGATTATGATCTACAATAATCCACACGATTACAAAATTGAGGTTACTCTTGACATGTTTGAAGAACTTGCAAAGTTTCCTTGTGTCCAGGCAATAAAAGAATCGACAAGGGACGTATGCAATGTGACCCGTTTAAAAAACCGGTTTAAAAACCGTTTCAAGATTTTGTGCGGAGTTGACACACTTGCCTTTGAAGAGCTGACGATGGGTGCCGAAGGGTGGGTGGCAGGGCTGGTGGACGCTTTCCCGATTGAAACAGTCGCCGTCTATCGATTGATTAAAGAAGGGAACTATGAATCTGCTCTAAAGATTTTCCGTTGGTTTTTACCGCTTCTCGAACTGGATACACACCCGAAATTTGCCCAGTATATAAAACTTGCCGCAACTCAGACCGGCATGGGCAGTGAATATGTAAGAGCACCTCGTCTTAAACTTCAAAGACAGGAACGAGAACAAATTCTCTCGACGATCAATAATGCCATCAAAACGAGGCATGAGATCGAGAAGTATCTACAGCCGGTCGTTGTGTAAAATATATTCCATATTTAACATGCTTTGGTTAGTGGCTCGGGATCTTCCGTCCTTTGACCGGCGGTGGCCGAAACACGGCTTTTTTAAAAAGTCAGTTACACTCTTTGACTTCTTTGAGTTGTTTAGCCAGGTCAGTATCGATTCGGGTTTATCTCTTCAATGAATTTATTCCGTTACTTGATGAATTAATTGTTTTTTATCTCAAGATGTGGATACATTAAACGT
>DATDNL010000287.1:0-3787 GCA_036518315.1 Flavisolibacter sp.
AATGTTACCGGACGGAGTGTTCGTGGCGAACGACAATGCTGCAATCGGCTGCATGCTTGCACTGAAACAAAAAGGAGTTAAAATTCCCGGTGATGTTGCTTTCGTAGGCTTTAATAATGACCCTGTTTCTCAAGTAATCGAACCCAATCTCTCGACAATCAGTTATTCAGGTCGCGAGGTGGGCGAAGTAGCAGCTCGCCACCTGATCAACCATTTGACGGGAGTTTCCGTCATTGATAATACCAATACCATTATCCTGCGATCAGAACTGATTGTGCGAGATTCATCACTCAAAAAAGGAATGACCTGAAAACACTATCATGATCAAATCGTTTGCGCTTTGCTACCTACTCTTGTTGCTTGCCGTATGTGCCAGGGCCGACGATGGCTATCGACTTTGGTTGCGCTATGACAAAATCACAGATTATAACTTGCTTCAACAGTACAGGAGACAGGTGAGCTCTCTTTTATTCTATGGAAACTCGCCTACCCTAGCGGTCGCAAAAGAAGAACTTAAAACCGGGCTAAAAGGTTTATTGGACAAGACAATTGCCGACGTGGCCTCACCGACCGAGGGAACGGTCATCGCTTTCACGCGAGGCTCAGCCAAAGCCCCGGTTTCGGCAGTTGCTCTCGACTACAATACTCTTGGTAAGGAAGGCTTTCTTATAAAGTCGATTACCACCAATGGTAAAAAGATAATCATTATAACCGGCAACAGTGATATCGGAGTTCTATATGGTGTCTTTAACTTTCTTCGCCTTCTACAAACGTATAAGGACATTGGTAAACTCAACATCACAAGCTCACCAAAAATTCAAAACCGGGTACTCGATCATTGGGACAATCTGAACCGCACCGTAGAACGTGGCTATGCAGGCATTTCTATTTGGAACTGGCATACCCTGCCCGATTACATTGACCAGCGTTACATCGATTATGCAAGAGCAAATGCATCGATTGGTATCAACGGAAGCGTTTTAACCAATGTCAACGCCAATGCGCTAGTACTGACTCACGACTACCTGGTGAAAGTAAAAGCGCTGGCCGATGTATTTCGCCCCTATGGCATCAGGGTTTACCTGACAGCCAAATTCAGCGCGCCGGTTGAAATTGGTGGATTGAAAACTGCTGACCCCTTAGATACTTCTGTTCAAACCTGGTGGAAGAAGAAAGCAGATGAGATCTATTCTTTGATTCCCGACTTTGGTGGCTTTCTTGTAAAGGCCAATTCGGAGGGTCAACCCGGTCCACAAACGTATAATCGTAGCCATGCCGATGGCGCTAATATGCTCGCGGACGCCGTTGCTCCTCACGGTGGCATTATTATGTGGCGTGCCTTCGTTTATGATGTGCGGGTGCAAAAAACGAATGAGAATTTCGACTCTTCCAAAAGTGAAAGTTCGGCGGGAAGTATTGCTTCCGCGGATCGTTTCAAACAAGCTTACAACGAGTTCAAGCCTTTGGATGGAAAGTTTCGCGAGAATGTGATCATACAAGTCAAGAACGGCCCTATCGATTTCCAGCCACGGGAACCCTTCTCTCCTCTCTTTGGCGCCATGAGGCAGACACCCGTCGCCATGGAATTACAGTTAACAATGGAATACCTTGGCCAGGGAACACACCTCGTTTACGAGGGTCCGTTATTTAAAGAGGTATTGAGTGCCGACACCTATGCAGAAGGAAAAGGATCCACGGTGGCAAAGGTCATCGATGGCTCGCTCTTCAATTATTCAATTACAGCCATTGCAGGCGTTTCGAATATTGGCAACGAAAGAGACTGGACCAACAACCCTTTTGGTCAATCAACCTGGTATGCGTTCGGAATGCTGGCCTGGGACCATGATCTCTCAGCTTCTCAAATTGCCGACGAATGGATAAGGCAAACATTTTCGAACGAGAGTACCGTCGTTAATACGATTAAAGGAATCATGCTCACCTCACGTGAGGCGGTCGTTAATTATATGACCCCTCTTGGCTTGCATCACATCATGGCCACCGGCCACCATTATGGTCCGGGTCCCTGGGTTGACAACCTCGGCAGAGCCGATTGGAATCCCGCCTACTACCATAAAGCAGACGCTTATGGAATTGGTTTTAACAGGACGGCCACGGGTAGTAATGCGCTCGCCCAATATCAGCCGCAGGTACAGGCCCAGTGGAGCGACTCAAATACCTGCGACGAAAAATATTTATTGTGGTTCCACCATGTGTCATGGTCCCACAAAATGAAAGACGGCAAAACGTTGTGGAATGAACTCTGTACAAAATACCAGCAGGGCGTCGACTCCGTTCGGTGGATGCAGCGCGCATGGAATACACTGGAGAATAAAATAGACGAGGAAAGATACAAGCAGGTAAAGATGTTTCTCACGATCCAGGAAAAAGATGCCGAGTGGTGGCGCAATGCCTGCCTGCTTTATTTTCAAACCTATTCAAGGATGCCTTTGCCCGCCGGTGTTGAAAAACCAGGTCACAGTTTGGAATATTATAAGAGTTTGAGGTTCCCGTATGCGCCGGGTAGTGGAGGCAATAACTAGCAACCCTTTTAGAAAAGGGAGAGTTCTTTAAATAGCTTGATGATGATATTGCAGGCAGACGAAGCCAGGCGTAATGTTTGGCTACCCTATAGTTGCGTTCATCGCAGCTCTCATTAACCCATTTACCTGTGTCGCCCAACGCAGGGACGGATACTGTTATATAATTGTTGATATTTACCAGATTTAATATCTAAAGACTCAATTGATATTCGCAGACGGAATTTTAAAACACGTTGAATGAAAAAAATAGCGATAGTTACAGGAGGCGGATCGGGAATTGGATTGGCTATAACGGAAAGGTTTGTTCAGAATAACATCCATACCATCATCATCGGTCGTGACCAGCAAAAGCTTAGTACGGCTGCAAAACAGCTCGGCGATTTATGCGAGCCTCTCCGGGGCGACCTGAATGACCTTGCTTCTATTCCGCAGCTCATTCATAAGATAATTGAGAAACATGGCCGTATCGATGTGCTGGTGAACAATGCGGGTGTCAACATGAAAAAGGAGTTTACAGAAGTGACAGATGAAGAGTTTCAAAAGGTCATTCTCACCAATCTTACTGCTGTATTCAGTTTGTCGAGGGAGGTGGTAAAGTGCATGCTGGATAAGGGTATAAGGGGAAGTATTATCAACATTAGTTCTATGGCTTCGCAATATGGTATTCCAAAAGTTATTGCTTACACGGCATCAAAGTCTGCCATTGAAGGAATGACCAGGGCGATGGCGGTTGAACTTTCGCCAAAAGGAGTTCGGGTGAATTGTATTGCGCCGGGATTTATCGCAACGGATATGTCGGCGAAAGCTCTTAATAATGATCCTGAAAGAAAAGGCAAGGCGTTGGGCCGTACACCAATGGGTGCACTGGGCCAGCCTTCCGATATAGGCGACGCCGCGGTATTTCTTGCGTCGGATGCGGCTAAGTATATCACGGGAGTAGTGCTGCCCGTTGATGGTGGCAACTCTATCGGTTTTTGATCGCGGATCCGTATTTATGAAATTCGATTGCTTACAGCGAGAGTAAATTATGCTCATGAAACGACTGTATTTACTTTTTGCTGTTTTATTTGGTTCGCTTACTGTTGGTGCGCAAACGTTCGTTACTTCAAAAAAAGAAGCCGGTGCGTTTGCTATTGCCTCCCCCGAGGGGGCCACTATTTACGTTGACCCGGGTGACGACTGGCTTGTTAACAAAGCAGCTACCCTGCTACAAGGCGATATAGAAATGGTAACGGGTAGAAAGCCTG
>DATDNL010000288.1:0-2012 GCA_036518315.1 Flavisolibacter sp.
GTAACGGTATCGATCCACAATTATCTTTGCCGCACTTTTAGAAAATGGCCCTTAGTATATTCAAGAGAAGTGGTGATAACGACGAACGCTCCGAGATGTCTTTCATAGAGCATCTCGACGTGTTGCGCGGTCATTTGTTCAAAAGTGTCGTGGCTATTGCTATCGGCGCCATCGTTGCCGGTATTTACAACCGGTTTATCATCAAAAACATCTTATTGGGACCCACCCATGATGATTTTCCTACCTATGGGGTGATCTGCAAAATCGGCAAGGCCCTAAACCTCGGTGATGCCCTCTGCATGCAAGGTATCCAGCTCAAACTACAAAGTACGGAGGTGGCCGGCCAGTTCAGCATGTGGTTCTCGGTCATCCTGATAAGTGGTTTGATACTCGCCTTTCCTTATGTGTTTTACCAGTTCTGGAACTTTATAAGACCTGCACTCACCAAAAAAGAGTTAAGTCGCACCCGCGGAGTCATCTTCTGGGTCTCCTTCTTGTTCTTTACCGGTGTTTTGTTCGGCTATTTCGTAGTGACGCCTTACGCCATCAACTTCTTCTTCCACTTCCACCTCGACGAAATTGTCCAGAACATCTGGACGGTAAATAGTTATATCGACATGATCCTTCCGCTTGTCCTGGGGAGTGGCATCGCCTTTCAATTGCCCTTGGTCATGTTCTTCCTGGCTAAGATCGGCATCGTCAGCTCTAAGTTCCTGCGCGGGGTTCGCAAGTATGCGATTGTCATCATCTTCATTGTTGCCGGTGTAATTACACCTGGACCAGACGTCGTAAGCCAGATGGCAGTGGCCATACCCTTATTGATTCTTTACGAAGTGAGCATCATTCTCACTGCACGCGTAGACAAAGAAAGGGCTGCCGAAGAAAAAGAAGAATGGAGCTAGCGACTCTTGATTTCAGTTCAGGTGCTGCTATTAGTTATTCCATCCTCTATGTATATTCACAACCCAAACGAATAATTACACATGAAAAAAGTTCTCGTAATCGTACTTGCCTTAAGTACGCTTAACGCCTTTGCTCAAAAAACAGCAAAGCCCGACCCCTACGCAAAAGTTATTACTCCCGCAGATCTGAAGAAAAAACTGTACATCGTAGCCAGTGCCGATATGCAAGGAAGAGAAACAGCAACCGCGGGTCAACGTAAAGCGGCAGCCTACATCGAATCGGAATTTAAATCTCTTGGACTTCAACCGGGTAACAAAGGCGATTACCAATTATTCTACAACGTTTACCAGGATTCCCTCCTAAATGCAAAACTGCAGGTCAACGGAGAGGATTTTCAATTGGATAAAGACTTCAATCCGTCTATCAATAATATTCCCGCCACTATGCGCTTCAGCGAGGTGGTTTTCGTAGGCGCCAATTCGGTGGACTCATTAAAATCAGCCAACCTCGCAGGACGAGCCGTATTAATAGTCGGTGGATTACCGCAGCGATTTGGTCGCGGCGGCCCTGCAGGTATCTATGGCACCCTATTGGCAAAAGGTGTTGCTGCCATCATTTCCGTGGGTAGCAATTACCCTATGACCACACCTGCCAACCGTAAGGGTTTTCAATCAACATCTCTTTTCAGGAGAAATATTACCCCTCAACTCTTTACCGTTTCCGACAATGTCGCAAAAGCAATTCTTGGTGCCGACTACGAGAGCGCTAAGTCAAATACTTCTCTTATTAAAACTTTTCCTGCCGACGTTTTACTCGATGTACAAAAAACTTCCTTAACAGCTCAAAGCAGTGACGTGATTGGCGTACTGCCCGGCACAGACTTAAAGGATGAATACTTAGTAGTGAGTGCACACTACGATCACCTCGGACTTCGCAATGGCAACATTTATTACGGTGCAGATGACGATGGATCGGGTACAGTTAGCATTCTCCAGATCGCACAGGCATTTGCTAAAGCAAAAGCAGAAGGTAAAGGTCCAAGACGTTCCATTGTTTTCCTCGCCAACAGTGGGGAAGAAGAAGGCCTCTGGGGTTCCGATTACTATACC
>DATDNL010000289.1:0-5327 GCA_036518315.1 Flavisolibacter sp.
AACCCCTGTTTATGCAGCAAGAGAAGGAACGGTTTACAAGTATAAAGATGACAGCAATGAAGGAGGTCTATTTACCAGTGAAAGGAAGGCCAACTATATTATCATTCAACACAGCGACGGAAGCTTCGGCTGCTATTGGCACCTGCAGCAACATGGAGTTGTTGTGAAAAAGGGAGAGGTTAGTAAAGGCCAATTGATCGCCTATAGTGGTAGCACCGGCTTTGCACTTCGGCCACATTTGCATTTTACAGTCAAACGCAGGCTCAACTATGGCAAAGATTCTTTCGTTAAAACTAGGTTCATAACGACACAGGGAATCCAGCTTTTGGTGGCCGGCGAGACCTACCAAAAGCCTATGTAGTTTATTGATTTTTATCTTAGGCCTTTAAGAGTTGGCAACTCTTACGATGGTTGCAGCAGACGTCTTGCTCGAATTGATGACCGCCGTGTGTTCTGCCTCTAGCGCCTCAATGTGATGGTCAATGTAATTTCCAAACTGGCTGACGACTTGTGCTGCAAGCGGATGATGGGTTCTCCATTGCCCGTTCTCTTTCCAGAAGTCCAATTGGCCGGGAATGTACTTGCCAAGGTGCTTTTCCACGAGCATGGCCTTGAATTTTCTGCCGATGCGGAAAATATGGTAATCAGCAGCAAGGTTGTTGATCATCACCGTGGTGATAAAATTATTCATAGAGGTAGATTAGGCCGAAAACTAATACCGTTTACGCAGGAATGCAACTTTTTCCCCCTAAAGGTTTCACTTATCTCAAGCTATCAGACTGCCTCCAACCCTATTTTCTAAAGCAGGAAATGCATCTCTTCGCCTTTCCGGAATTAAGACTGCCTCCCATCCCGCTTTTTAAAGAAGGAAGTCAGTATCCCCTCGTAAGTAAGCACCGTAAGGGGGACCTCGCCTTAGTTACTTTTCATCAAACCGCTTAAAAGCCGGACACTCTATTCCACCACCAGCGCCTTCCCATTCACCATCACATTCTCTACCTTCACTCCCTTGTATTTCGTCTTTAACTCAGGTTCGCTCGCACTAGCCCTAATGTTCTTGAAAACGACTCCGGAAACTTTATCCATTGGATTGCCCTGCATAACCCCGAAACTTTTGCAAGTCACATTGATATCCGAGAAACTGATGTTTCGGATCGTTCCGAAAGGCTTCTCACTGCTGCCCGCCATATTGAAGAACTGTTTCCATGGAAGCATCTCGATGATCGTCCCACAACTGCCAGTGATGTTTTCAACAGTGATGTTTTCGTAAAGCTGGTAAGTATCAGGCCGCATCTTCAACCTCAATATGGGCGCATGGTTATTCATCTTACAATTACGGATAGTAATGCGGTTGGCATGAATGCACTCGCTGCCCAACGTAAGTGTGCCATGTGAATCACCAAATGTGCAATTCTCAATCAATATATCTTCCCCCGGTCCATTCTGCGGAAGCTTGTGTGCCGTAGGCCCCTTGCCTCCCTTAACGCAAACAGCATCATCATTCACCGAGATAAAGCAATTGCGTACAGTAACTTTCTTGCACACATCAATGTCTACACCATCACTACTGGGTGCTGGCACAGGTTTGAAAGGAGCGCGAATATCGCAACCATCAATCAGCACATTATTGCATTCATACAAGTGCGTAGTCCAGAATCCCGAGTTATGAAGTTCTACATTTTGAAAAGTGACATCGTTGCATCCCCAAATAAATAAGAGTCTCGGACGATGCACTTCCAGGTTTGTCGACGACTTTCCAATCTTACTCATCGAGTCACGGTGTGACCAGAACTCTTTCCAAAACTTTAATCCATTACCATCAATCGTACCCGGACCGGTAATGGTGAAGCTGTCAACATAATAAGCATTGATAAGCGCAGCATAATACATCAAACTTTGTCCTTCCATTCTTGAGGGGATCAAAGGATAATTGGCAATATCATCGGAACCTTTTAGTACCGCACCTTCCATTAACCGTAACCTGGTCTTTGGCTTAAAGAAAAGAGCGCCTGTGAGGTAAACCCCTTTTGGTATAACGATGGTGCCGCCGCCATTGTCGTTCGCCTTGTCAATTACAGTTTGTATGGCAGTCGTGTTGAGCTGTGTGCTGTCGGTACCAACTCCATAGTTGGTGATAACGTATTCCTGGCAGGTTGCCGTTAACGCGATCGAGGTGGCGCAAATAAATAAAAAGAGATTCTTCATAATGAGGTTTTATTCCGCAATGCTTAATTTATTTCCAGGCTAAAAAGCATTCGCCAATATATCGAAGCATGCACCTAAGGTAGGATGATTGCAAACCCTTCCATCCTGAACTATCATTTGCCGTTTTGATGAAATGGTTACGGATCGCCAATATGAAAAGGCAGTAATTATTAGCCTTCTCTCAACAGTTTCATCATCCGGGAAATCACTTCTCAGGTTATGGAAATTCCTTAAGAGGCCGCCGCTCGGCTTTGTGTTTTTTCCGTAAAACTGGTCAAAGCAGAAGCAAAATTCAATTAGGAAATCGGCCCAGGAGGACTATACATTTACACCATCAGCTAACTCAAAACTTCCTGGTATGAGAAGCATAACCTTGTTGCTGGTACTTGTTCTTTTTTCATGCATGCTTAATGCACAGGATAGCACCTTTAACGACCAGCAACCATCGCGAAAAAAAGACAGCTTTTCCAAAATCGAAGGTTCTTTAGGCGCTGTAGTCGTGATCCCCTCGCCGGGGATGAAGGCCATGATTAACAATGACATGGGAAATCTTGGCTACGGGCTTTCCCTGCAAGTAGTCGGTAGTAAAAAACCGTCAACATTGAAATGGGGTGGTAATTTCTCTTATACTTACTTTGGTCGTTACCTTACCGACGTCAGTGGTGGCGACGCTCTGAAGACGACATACGGCTTAACAAATCTTAATGGTGTTATTCGTCTGACGCTCAAAGAACCTACCAACGTCACCCCCTATGTGGATTTTTTCCTGGGGGTCAGGACCTATTTTTCGCGAACCAAATGGCATTTTGCGAGCAGCGAAGAAGAACCCTTACTTAGAGTGGTTCGCACTGGCTTCAACAGGGGTGCTGCTGCAGGCATTAACTTCGGAAAATACAAGGGCGCCGGACTTCGCTTTAGTTACCAGTGGTCGGGAGATGCGCGGTATGTGGTTCGCAACTCCGTTCAGTATACCAGTGGCAACAATATCACTTACGAAACAGCCTACGCACCTATCACCTATGGGGCAGTGTCTTTAGTACTGCGTTTCGACTAGCTCTCCCAATCGCACTCTTCCCGTGAACGGCGGGAAGTAGTCGATACTATTAAAGTCTTCTAACCAACAGCTCCGCACGAAAAGAAAAAAAGAATTAAGTGACCGCATCAAGCCGTAGGGATTTGCCCTTGGCAAATCCAAACAACTAACACACACATTCGCGCGGCTGCCAAAATATTTACAAACGAAGACTGTTTCCTGGTCTCCAACCGTAAGACATATTGCAACCTGTAAAGAATGGTCCTTGTCATGCTGAGCGCAGCGAAGCACCTGATTCTTCCAACAAAAACGACCGTCTCCACAATAGTTCGATTCAACCTTTTTTCGTCCTCCTTAATGAAAATTTAAGCCCCTACACACTTCGCCTTCTCGCGCTGAGCAAAGAAGAACCATTAATTACGGCATTAATTGGATAGTCGTACCAAAACGAAGGTTGCAGACCTCCGAGCGCGTCTTCCTGTAATACCGAACTTGTTTCGGCATCTTTTTCTAATGGAAAAATTTGACTGAATCTTTATTTCAGGGCGAGCATCTTCTCCCATGGTGCTGGTCGTTACCAATAATACTTTCTCTTGTCTTTCTGAGCGACTGCGAAGAAGCTCATTCTCGCACCAAAAGACTTCAACAACTCATAGCACCTCTCCCACCATAAACGACCCCAACATCGAACATCGAACCCCGAACCTCTAATCCTATGATCAATAATTCCTCGATGCAAAAACTCCAACCTTCAAACCAACTCACGCCGCCGTCGGCCTCTTCCAATCCTTCATTTCACATTCTTCCAAATAGCTGGCAATGCTGTTTGCAAACTGGTCAAGCACATATTGAGTGAGAGGGTGGTGCGTTTTCCATACAACTCTTTCTTTCCATAAAGAGAGCTGGCAGGGAACACAATTACCAAGATAGCTTTGCATGAGTACTGCTTTGAACTTTCTACCTGAGGGAACGATGCGGTAATCGGCCGCAAGATTGTTGATGATTACGGTGGTGATAAAAGTATTCATGGGTTTAGATTGGGTGATTAATATACCGAAACTAATAAGTCCCCGGGAAGAATGCAAGTAATTCCACGAAAGATTACCGTATTTTCCGAAGGCTGTTTAAGGTGGCAATTACCAGCTGGGGGACGTGTTTTCCCAGTATATTGTATATCATGCTTTTGCCGACCCAATAATGTCACTCGCACAGTCATTACTTGCGAGATTCCGCCATGGTGACTGACTGTAATCCAACCTTTCTCTAATATATTTATAGCTCTTTAAATCACTTCCTGCACATGATGAGGTCTACTGTTCAACTGCTCCTTGCAGTTATTCTTTTCTCTGTTGCATCTGCTCAATCCCTTCCTTCACCCAAAGAACATTTCGGATTCAACATTGGCGATGACTACCAGCTTGCCAACTACACGCAAACCGAATCCTACTTCAAAAAACTGGCTGCTTCAGATAGGGTCAAGCTCATCGACATGGGACAAACAGAAGAAGGACGCCATCAATGGATGATGATTGTCTCGTCTCCATCCAATATTAAAAACCTTGATCACTATAAGAATATCGCACAAAGACTCGCACGCGCCGAAGACATAAATGACCGGGAAGCACATGCTCTCGCGAAAGAAGGAAAAGCAATCGTTTGGATCGACGGGGGTCTCCATGCGACAGAAGTCGTCGGTACACATCAACTCATTGAAACAGCCTGGCAACTGGTCAGCCGCACCGACGCTGAAACCATTCACATCCTCGACAACGCTATCATACTATTAGTTCATGCCAACCCCGATGGCCAGGAGTTGGTGAGCAACTGGTATATGCAGGAGAGGGATGTAAAGAAACGTAACACCAACATTCCAAGGCTTTATGAAAAATATATCGGCCACGATAACAACCGCGACTTCTTCATGATGAACATGAAGGAAACGCAGAACATCAGTCGCCAGCAGTACCTACAGTGGTTCCCGCAGATCATTTACAACCATCATCAAACCGGTCCTCCCGGCTCGGTTCTTTCGGGTCCGCCTTATCGCGACCCCTTTAACTATGTTTACGATCCTCTACTCGTAACAAGT
>DATDNL010000290.1:0-4018 GCA_036518315.1 Flavisolibacter sp.
GGAATGGGTATTCCAGCTTTTAAGAGCCTTTCAGTTGGTGCTCAGTTAAACTTTTAAAAATCAGAAAATGAAATACTTTAAATTTTATAGTGTCGCAGCCTGCCTGTTGTTTCTGTCATGCAATAAAGATGTGTTGGACAGGCCGCCACTTACAAAGATTGTGGATGATAAATACTGGAGAAATGAAGATGATATCCGCTTGTATGCAAATTCATTTTATCCAAATTATTTCAATGGTTTTGCTACTTCCTATACTACAGATTATACCCCTGTTCGCGGCTACACTTTCTCAGATGATTTGACTAGTAGAAACGTCCAGGGGAATTTTGAGAGCAGTGTTCCCACCTCCAGGGGATCTACATCCGAAGGTGCTGCCTGGCTCGGAAGCTATGCAGGACCAACCTGGGATTTTGCGTGGGTGCGCAAGGCCAATGTTATGTTGACCCGGATCGAGAACGTTGCTAAACCAAAAATATCAGATGAAGCTTATAAGCATTGGACGGCAGTTGCCCGGTTTTTCAGAGGCTATGAATACAGCCGCCTGGTAAGTGTGTTCGGTGATGTCCCTTATTTTGATACAGAAGTAGCCGATACAGCTTTAAACCTTTTGTATAAAGACAGGGATGACCGCGGGGTTGTTATGGATAAGGTGTACGATGACTTCAAGTATGTCTTGGCCAACATGCGAGAGAGTGATGTTAACTCATTGTACTTAAACAAGTATATCGCTGCCGCCTATATTTCAAGGTTCATGCTGTTCGAAGGAACGTTTCAGCACTACCATAATTTAGACGCTGCAAGGGCAAAAAAGTACCTGGAGTTTGCGGTGGAAGCTGCGCAGATTGTAATGAACAGCAATAAATGGAACTTCAGTAAAGATTTCAAATCTATCTTTTCTTCGGAGAGCCTCGCCGGACATCCTGAAGTGCTTCTTTACAGGGTGTATGATGCAGCCTTGTCGATTACTCATAGTGTCGGTTCCTATTCAAATGGAATTGAAACAAATGGTGTCGATCCCAACCTGGACCTGGTTAAATCGTTTATTGCCGTCGATGGTAAGACCTATCAAAATTCCTCCGTCACGAATGCGTCGAGTTTTGCACTTGCCGATCTAGTCAAAACAAGAGATCCCAGATTCGAAGCTTCCTTCATAGACAAGGTGAACTCCAGTTCGACTACGCTTTTATACGGATACAAGTTTGCATCCAGAGAAGCAATCACCTATATCGGTAAAACGCCTCCACCCGCCTGGGGTAGCAATACCAATACCAGCGATGCCCCGGTTATGCGTCTTGCAGAAGTGGTGCTGAATTGGATTGAAGCCAAAGCAGAACTGGCTCAATATTATGGTGGTCCGGCTATTGGCCAGGGCGATCTTGATAAATCGATCAATGCTATCCGTAGCCGTCCATTGGATGCTGCTGCTATCGCCAAGGGTGTACAAAAGACAGCTCCTTTACTTCTGACTGCTATCCCTGACGATCCTGACCGTGATCCGGACGTACCTGCCTTGATTTGGGAAATACGTAGAGAAAGAAGAATGGAATTTGTATTCGAGCATACCAGGCTCTTAGACTTAAAAAGATGGAAGAAACTAAACTATATGGACTTCAGCAGGAAACCAGATTACTTCCTTGGTCCCTGGGTAGACATGCAGGCTGAAATACCCGCCCTTCTGACCGCTGGAACAAAAGGGACTCAACGAGTGAGGAAAGCAGATGGAACTATAGTTACCTGGGATGGAACGAATGCCGCTGCTATGGTTGGCTTTTACATGGTTGAAAACGCTCAAAATAGATTAAGCTTTTCTGACAAAAATTACCTGGCACCGGTAGGGCAATCGCAAATTATTCAATACCAGGACCACGGTTATAAACTTACACAAACCAAGGGCTGGTAATTACTAATGCATTTTCTTGTAACTATGATTTAAACTGGAAGCTGCCTTTACCGGCAGCTTCTTTTTTCTTTTAACCAAACGCACGGTTTACATTCACCCTATCAATCGGTATTCAATGGTAAAAAAAATTCTCTTTCTCCTCTTCGTATTCTCTACCGCTGCAACCTTTTCCTATGGACAACGAGCATTGATCTTCGCCCATGTTAGCGACACCCATGTTGGCAGTTCCACAGGAGCAGAAGACCTACGAAGAACAGTATCGGATATCAACCAAAATGACTCAATACAATTTGTCGTCATCTCTGGCGACATCACTGAATTTGGTGCCGATAGTGAAATAGGCTTAGCTAAACAAATTCTGGACAGCCTGAACAAACCCTGGTACATAATCCCCGGAAACCACGATGGTAACTGGTCTGAGAGTGGTGCGAACACTTTTAAAAAAATCTTCGGAAACGAAACGTTTTACTTCAAGGCAGGCAAATACGTTTTCTTAGGAACAAACTGCGGTCCCAATATGAGAATGGGTCCCGGTCAAATACCAAGAGAAAATATCGTTTGGTTGGATTCTGCATTGAACACGATCCCTTCATCGACTCCCATCATCTTTGTCAATCACTACCCTCAGGATACTTCTCTAAACAACTGGTACGAAGCCATTGACAGGCTTAAGAAGAAGAACATAGAGCTCATCCTTTGTGGTCATGGCCACTCGAATCACAAATTGAATTTTGAAGGTATTCCTGCCGTTATGGGACGCTCCAGTCTCCGTGCAAAGCAGGAGGTGGGAGGGTACAATATTGTCACCATCCATAACGACAAGGTGGAATACCGCGAAAGAGTTCCGGGCGTGACCATCAAACTTGCCTGGGCGACGATCGATCTAAAGGATCTGCATTTCACAGACAGCACAAATAGGTATCCCCGTCCTTCTTATGAAGTGAATCATCTCTATCCCGGTGTAATAGAAAAATGGAACTACCAGGACAAAAGCGACATTGGCTCGGGCACCGCGGCCAACAAGGAACTGGTTTTTACAACCAACACGAATGGGCAACTACTTGCTCTTGGGAAAGAGAACGGCAAATTGAAATGGAGTTATCAAACCGGGGGTAAAATATATTCTATACCTGCGGTTAGCAACGATATTGTAGTAACCGGTTCCTCTGACGGCTTTATCTACGCCTTGTCAGCAGGCAAAGGAAAACTTCTATGGAAGCTTAAGACCGGGAAAGCCGTTGTAGCACACCCGCTTATTTTCAAGAACACTGTTTACAGCGGTTCTTCAGACGGTCATTTCAGAGCCATTAACCTAAAAACGGGAAAGCTGCAATGGGATTTTCCGAATGTAGCCGGCTTCGTGGTGACAAAACCTTTGATTTACAACAATAGCATTTATTTCGGCTGCTGGAATAACGACTTCTACTGCCTGGACCTCTCCACTGGGAGTTTATTGTGGAAGTGGAATAATGGTTCCGGCAATAGGATGTTTTCTCCTGCTGCCTGCTTTCCTGTTGCTACCCATAACCGCGTTTTCATTGTTGCTCCGGACAGGTACATGACTGCTTTTGATGCGACCACCGGCAAGGTAATTTGGCGAAAGCAAGCGCCTGATCTCAGGGTACGTGAGTCAATGGGTCTTTCAACTGATAGTTCGCTGGTCTTTGTAAAAACGATGGAAGGAAATGTCTATGGTATTTCTACTTCCGCCGACACTATGCAGGCGGCATGGAAGAGTGAAGTCTCACTCGGTTATGAAATTTGTCCTACAGCAATTGTCGAGAAGAACAATATGGTTTTTGTTCCCACCGGGTCAGGAGTGGTGGTTGCTCTCGACCGTCCGTCCGGGAAAGTGCTTTGGAAACACAAGACTTCGAATGGCCTTGTCACTAACATCCTCCCAGTTGCCGATAATCAAGTCTTGGTGACCACGATGGATGGCAAGATTTCCCTTCTGCAGTTTCGTTAACTGGTTACAGTCCGGGCTGGAAGTTTTGACAGTTCTGTGTTTGGTGAAAAACGGTAATCGTCGCGCGAGAGTAAAACCGACACTCCGACTTTCATATTGCGGGTTTGCTGTATTTAATTTGTTAACGCAATAAAATTTTGCGGAGTTAT
>DATDNL010000291.1:0-5435 GCA_036518315.1 Flavisolibacter sp.
TTCATTATTAATCAATTTTACGTATAAAATGGTCCGTATACTGTAAAGTGATTTCAGGAGGAGACAAGGTTGTGCTGCAGTCCCTCTCCCTCTCTTGTTAAAACCTGCCCAAGAACCTTCCCCTACTTTCTCCACCCCGCCCGTTTAAACTACCTTTGCCCGATGGCTGGACCGGCAACAATTAAAGCAAAAGGAGTTAAAAATATCAGGCAATTGAGCTTAAACGAGCTCGAGGACTTCTTTGCCACTATCGGCGAAAAGAAGTTCAGAACCAAACAGGTCTGGGAATGGCTT
This sequence comes from Flavisolibacter sp., assembly GCA_036518315.1. Classification (GTDB taxonomy): domain Bacteria; phylum Bacteroidota; class Bacteroidia; order Chitinophagales; family Chitinophagaceae; genus Flavisolibacter. Next base: position 295 of record DATDNL010000291.1, read on the forward strand.
TGGCAAAAACACGCCCATTCCTTTGCCGACATGACCAACCTTAGCAAGGAGCTTCGCCAGAAGCTTGGCGAGAACTTCTCCCTGCCCGCTTTGACCATCGATGCCACTCAATATAGCGCCGACGGCACCGTCAAATCCCGCTTCAAGACCCACGAAGGCCACCTTTGTGAAGGGGTCCTGATACCAACAGAGGAACGTTTCACCGCGTGCGTGTCTTCCCAGATAGGCTGTTCCCTAAGCTGTAAGTTTTGCGCCACCGGCTATATAGACCGTAAACGCAATCTGGACTTCGACGAGATCTACGATGAGGTAGTCCTTATTAATCAGCAATCTGAAAGGATCTATGGTAAGAAGCTCACGAACATTGTCTTCATGGGCATGGGTGAGCCCCTTCTCAATTATAAAAACGTCATGAGAGCCATCGACCGCATCACCGCACCGGACGGATTGGCTATGAGCCCTCGCCGTATCACCGTTTCCACCGCCGGCGTGGCCAAGCAGATAAGGCAAATGGGAGACGATAAGGTGAAGTTCAAACTGGCCCTGTCCCTGCACGCTGCCAACGATCAAAAGCGTCACGAGATCATGCCGATAAACGATACGAATAACATCAAATCCCTCGTTGACGCCCTCAACTACTTCTACAAACAAACCAAGAACGAGATCACCTTCGAATATATCCTCTTTAAAGATTTCAATGACTCCCAGAAGGACGCCGATGAACTGATCAAGCTGTACAGGCAGGTACCCGTTGACCTCATCAACCTCATTGAGTACAACCCAATTGATCAGGCTAAATTCGAAAAGCCCGACGAAAAGAAGGTAGAAGCCTTCATGGCCTACCTCAGCAAGAACAGGGTAAATGCCCGCCTGCGCCGTAGCCGCGGAAAAGATATTGATGCCGCTTGCGGCCAACTCGCCAACAAGAATTGACAGTCAACAGCCTGTTCATTTGTTTGTCTCAAAAAATTATCTTTACCGCTAAAGAATCCATTTATCCGGAATTAAACTTCAGTTAATGGCGTTGACAGACAGATCAGATGCAGAATTACTGATGCAGTTTAAACAGGCACAGACGAAAGAACCTGCCTTTACTGCTATCATAAAGAAATACCAGGAAAAGCTCTATTGGCACATAAGACGCATGGTGGTTGACCACGACGATGCCAACGACGTTCTGCAAAACGTATTTATACGGGTTTGGAACGGCTTGGAGAACTTCAGGGAAGATTCTCAATTGTACACCTGGCTCTACCGTATCGCTACTAACGAAAGTTTAACCTTTATAGAACAGCAGAAGAAACGCTCTGCGGTCAGCCTTAGCGACGTCGAATCGGGTTTGAGCAATAAGATCAAGGCTGACAAGCATTTTGACCCTAACAGGTTGGAGTGGAAACTGCAATTAGCGATACAGCAATTACCTGAGAAACAAAGGATTGTATTCAGTTTGCGCTATTACGACGAAATGCCCTATGAGGAGATGAGCCGGGTGCTTGATACCAGTGAAGGAGCACTAAAGGCCAGCTATCACCACGCGGCAAAAAAAATCGAGGATTACATCAAAAATCATTAAACTTTGGAAGCCTGAAAACGTCTTAAAACCTGGAAATGAGCGACAGGAATACCATACAGGATGAATTGAATGAGCTTAACAGCGGACTGAATCCGGCTCCCGGCGATAACCCCTTTTCCGTTCCGGAAGGGTATTTCGAAGGGCTGGCATCCTCCATTTTGGCTAAGATCAAAGGTGAAGCGCCACTTTCAGCGGGAGAGGAAATTGCTCAATTGTCACCTTTACTGGCTGGCATTTCAAGGCAACTTCCCTACTCCGTTCCTGAAGGCTATTTTCAATCCAACGTCGATGGCTTAAAAGCCTTTACCTCGGAAGACGAAGAGTCGCTGGTTCTTTCTTTTGTGAATAAGGACATGCCCTACGAGGTTCCAATGGGTTATTTTGCCAATCTGCCCGGGCAGATCCTTGAGAAGGTCTCTGCCAAAGGAGCAAAGGTTGTTCATTTGGGCGCCAGGAAATGGATGCGCTATGCAGTAGCAGCAGCAGTAACAGGTATTATAGCAATTTCCGGCTTCTTCTATTTCAATAACCGTGGTGGCAGCAAAGCATCCAGCGATCCTGTTGTTGCGGTTAAAAAGGCAAGTATCCAGGAACTGGATGATTTCATTAAAACGACTGCCGTAAACGATGAGAAGGCGCAGGTAACGGCTAAGAACACTGCCACTAAAACAGACCGGAAAAAGATATTTTCTGATGTTTCTGATAAAGAACTGAATGCCTTCTTAGACCAAATGCCAGCTGACGATGTAATGGATATTAATTAGGTCTGACCATGAAAAGAATTGTATACATATTGATTTTTGCATTCTCACTCAGCAGCGTGTCCTTTGCCCAGGGTGATGACGACGCCGGCGGAAGGCTTCGTGATAAGATGATCGAATACATCCAGAACAAGCTGGGTTTATCAAAGGCTGAAGCTGAAAAGTTTCAACCGGTATTCATGGATTATCTCAGGGACATGAGGAGCACCAAGCAACAATTTGCAGGTGACAGGCTGATTCTTCAACAAAAGATTATTGATCTCCGTATACACTACCGCGACCAGTTTAAACCGATCCTGGGTGAAGCCCGTAGCAATGCCGTATTCCAACACGAGCATGATTTCATACAGAAAGCAATCCAGGAGAGAAACGACCGACTACAGAACCGCCTTGACAGCCGTGCTAACAAAAAAACCGGATTATTGCAATAAAGTTGTTTTTCAACTATATTTGAATCTGGTGTTTTTCATAGGTTAGCAACGGCCGGCTCTTTTTAGGGCGGGCCTTTTCTTTTCCCCCTGTCCCCCTAAAGGGGAGACTTGGATCCAACAGACTTTATTTATTTGAAACGGTTTAATAGTTCAATATTTTGGAAGAATGCCCTGTAACGCCACTAATGCTTCGGATTTATTAGTTAGACTAAAATGTTATTATACATAAAAAAAACCGCAGCCTCGCTGCGGTTTACTGTTAATCTCTCTAATAGAGAAATCATTCGAAACGTAAAGTATCTCCGGCCTAAGTCTCCCCTTAAGGGGGACAGGGGGAATTACTTACTTAAATACATACTCCTGTCCTTATATAACTGCCTGAAGTAAGGATCTCTTAAATCCTTGATGAAACGGATCGCTTCACCTGTACTCTTCATCTCCGGACCAAGCTCCTTATTCACATTAGGAAATTTATTGAAGGAGAATACCGGTTCCTTGATGGCAAACCCTTTCAACTTCTTCTCAAATTGAAAGTCTTTCAGCTTATTCGTCCCCATCATCACCTTGGTTGCGATGTTGAGATAGGGAATACCGTAAGCCTTGGCAATAAAAGGTGTCGTACGCGAAGCTCTCGGGTTGGCTTCAATCACATACACCTTACCATCTTTGATGGCAAATTGGATATTAATAAGACCTTTTATATTAAGCGCCCTGGCAATCTTCTCCGCGTAGTATTCCATCGTCGTCACCGTGAGTGGCGGAAGGTTGAATGCTGGCAACACAGCATTACTATCACCGCTATGTATTCCCGCAGGCTCGATGTGTTCCATCACTCCCATCACGTGGAAGTCTTCACCATCGAAGATGGCATCGATCTCTGCTTCCTGGCAGCGATCGAGGAAGTGGTCGATAAGGATCTTATTACCCGGAATATGTTTCAGCAGGCTTAATACTGCCTTTTCTAGTTCGTCATCGTTGATCACGATACGCATTCTTTGGCCCCCTAACACATAGCTTGGACGCACCAACACGGGATACCCTACGCGATGAGCTACTTCAATTGCTTCGTCCACATTGAATGCAGTACCATAGTTTGGATAAGGAATACCAAGATCTTTCAGCATGTCGCTGAAACGTCCGCGGTCTTCCGCGATATCCATATTGTCATAAGAAGTCCCAATGATCTTGATTCCTTTCTCATTAAGACGCTCTGCCAGCTTCAATGCGGTCTGTCCCCCCAATTGAACGATCACGCCTTCTGGTTTTTCATGCTCTATGATCTCCCAAAGGTGTTCCCAATACACAGGTTCGAAGTAAAGCTTATCAGCCATGTCAAAATCGGTAGATACTGTTTCAGGATTACAGTTCACCATGATGGCTTCATATCCTGCTTCCTTAATTGCCAACAAACCATGCACACAGCAATAGTCAAATTCAATTCCCTGTCCTATACGGTTAGGTCCACTTCCGAGAACAATGATTTTCTTTCGGTCGCTAACCTTGCTTTCATCTGCATTACCCTCTTCAAACGTCGAATAGAAGTAAGGCGTCTTCGCTTCAAACTCAGCACTGCAGGTATCTACCATCTTGTAGACCCTTGTCAAACCTACGGCCTTACGCTTTTCGTAAACTTCTTCTTCGCTACCGTCAGTAATAATTCTTGCAATCTGCTCATCGCTGAACCCATGGATCTTTGCTTCTTTCAGAAGATCCATTGGCAGATCTTCCAACCAGTAGTTGCTTAATTGCTTTTCGATCTCGCAGATCTTTTGGATCTCGTATATAAACCAACGGTCAATTCCTGTAGCTTTTGAAATCGTATTCACACTCACACCGAGCATCAAGGCGTCTTTGATACGGAAGATGCGATCCCATTTCGGAGTCTTCATGTATTCCAGCAGTTCCTCTGCTTTCATACCGCTCTTTCCGTAATAGCCAAGACCCACTGCATTATTCTCCAGGCTCTGGCAGGCCTTCTGTATCGCTTCTGTAAAACTTCTCCCGATCGCCATCACCTCACCAACGCTCTTCATCTGCAGGCCAAGTGTGTCATTGGCACCTTTGAATTTGTCGAAGTTCCAGCGGGGGATCTTCACGATCACATAATCCAATGCAGGCTCGAAGTAAGCAGATGTTGTTTGCACAATTGGGTTGTTCAGTTCATCCAATGTGTAACCTATCGCCAGCTTCGCCGCGATCTTCGCAATAGGATAACCCGTCGCTTTGGACGCCAGCGCAGAAGACCGGCTAACACGTGGATTGATCTCGATTGCGATGATCTCCTCGTTGACAGGATTCAGCGCAAACTGCACATTACAACCACCTGCAAAGTTTCCGAGGTCTCGCATCATCATGATGGCAGTGTCGCGCATCAAT
>DATDNL010000292.1:0-4322 GCA_036518315.1 Flavisolibacter sp.
TTAGCTGGACTATTGATTGCATTCATCGAAACGGTACTCATTCGCGGCATTAGTACTCCTTTGTTGATTGCGGTAATATCCAGAATCGCTGAATTATCGGGAGTGGCGTTGCCAATCCCCACTCCCTGTGAAAAACAGGCATAAGCGATAAATAATGTGATCTTTAGAACGAGTAATTTTTTCTTCATAAACGTGATATTCTTTTATTGATGACTGAACGGTTTATTCGAAAATGATAAGAGTTTCGAAGATGTTAATACGGTAGTAACGATATGCAAGCCGGAATGGTTGCGACCTCACTAAACCGTCCTTCCAACGGTTGGTTTTGGGATATATACGGCAGGAAACAGCGGGACTGACTACCTCCTTCGTCCAGTCTATATAATGGCCGATGCGGCCGGAAGTAGACCTGGAAGAACAAAGCCTCCGGTTGAATTTGTTAGATGATAAGTAGAAATGATAGCTGTATGAGGGAATGGATAACGGATGAGAAGATTGCATTTACCCTCGGTAACATGGCAACTGAGAAAATATAAAAGTAGTCGGGGTGCAATAAAAGAGACCTATAGCAAATTAGCCTTCCTTCGTTTCAACCACCCCTTCCTGGAGATTGTTGACTTAGCATGAACTGGCTTTTCAATGTCACTATGCGTTCAGCTTATTTCGGGTCAACATACTTTTATCACTTCCATCTTCAACAAAAAGCCAAGCTTAAAAAGCTTCGAGCTGACATGTCCAATGCCAACGGCACAATGATGTGCAGGTCCATAACTGTTCCGTTCATTAACAAATCTCCGCGCACCATTGATATGCTGGGAAGAAACCTGTTTACGAAGTGTGCCTAGTTCTTCCACTTCGATCAGTTCGATATGACCACCAAAATATTTGTACTGCAATGTCAGATCCGTGTAGGTATCTAACATAACGCTATAATAATGCCCCACGCACCCTAAACGGTTATGTGCCATCGTGTGAGCGACTCGCGCGGCTTCAACCCATTCACTGATTTCCACCCAACAGGCATCAGCTTCATCCAACAGACCTGTAACCTGGTGGAACGGGATGCCTGTACAATTAAACACATTTGCAATTTCAGGAACTGGGCAAGGTCAACAGAATGTCCGCCTCTGTTGATCTCGTGTCGGGATCAACCTACTTACCTGCCCATCCATCCCCCATCCACAACCATAACATGTCCATTCATATAAGAACTTGCGTCAGAGCAAAGAAAAACAATCGGGCCTTTGAAGTCACCAGGCTCTCCCCAACGACCAGCAGGTATCCTGTCTAATATGGATTTGGAACGTTCAGGATCTTCCCTGAGCGCTTTCGTATTATTGGTAGCAATATAGCCCGGCGCAATGCCATTGACATTAATCCCTTTGCCCGCCCATTCGTTCGCAAACGCCTTTACCAACCCTGCCACTGCAGCTTTTGAGGAAGTGTACCCGGGTACATTAATACCCCCCTGGAAGCTAAGCAAAGAACAAGTAAACACGATCTTACCATGGCCACGTTCCAGCATATCCTTGCCGAACTCTCTCGCCAGTATAAATTGTGCCGTCTGGTTTACAGCAACAACCTGGTCATACCACTCGTCCGGGTGTTCGGCCGCAGGCTTTCTGAGTATGGTACCTGCATTGTTAACCAATATGTCCACCTGGTGATTTTCTTTCACCTTCTTAATAAATTCATAGAGCCGCTCCCTTTGTGAAAGGTCAACCATATAAGGAGTAAACTTCCTTCCAAGTGCCAGGATGGCTTTCCCCGTATCACCAGTTTTGATGCCTTCTCCCCTGGACGTCCCAATTATATCTGCTCCTGCCTCTGCTAACGCGATGGCCATTGCTTGCCCAAGCCCCGTATCGCTGCCCGTAACCAAAGCTGTTTTCCCTTTAAGTTCAAATTGATTCAAGATGCTCATGATGGTATTATTGTTTGTATAAGATTGACCTCGTTTTGCCCCGTCCATCGGCACTTCCGGCGAGCGAAGTTAAGCGACGAAAGGATTAGGAACCGTTCTGCCACATCTGACCTCATAAAAACCAACCTCCGCGGGCGCGTTGGTCTTTATCGCAGCGATATAGTGGAGTTATAGTGAAGTTATAGTGGAGATATACTGAAGATATACTGGAGTAAATCCATCGGTCCTTTATGCCTCCTCAACCGCCACTACATGCCCGGTCGGGGTGGTCGTTTAAACCCCTGCAAAGGCTGATTTACATCTCTTTATTCCCCTTTGATGCTTTGCTACAACAAAAACCGGAATGCAATGGTCTCAAACTACCATCAGGTCTGGTATTTCTCAAGGACAATTAAATCCACTCAAAATCCCCAGGCTTTGGCATCTGGTTAAATACCTCGTGCACCTTTTCGGGAGGGGAAGACAGTTTGCGCCTCACTATGTCCATCCATGCTCCGTCAACGGTCAACACCGCGCAAAGGGTACCATCGGTTTTGGTGATCTGGTGCTGAATGCTCCACCTCGAAAAATCCCTCTTGGAACGGATCAAAAGCAGGTTCATACGTATCTCATCCCCGGAAACTACTTCCCTCCGAAAAACACATTCTTCTCTAAAAAGTATAGGCCCAAACTTCAATTCCTGCATGATCTCGTAGTTCAAGCCATACTCATTTAAGAACTCCACTCGCACAAAAGCACCCCAGTCATAATAGATTGAGTGGCGAACGTGGAAGTTGGGATCAAGATCAGACCAGCGAACCTGTATGACACGATTAAATCCAGGCATGTGTTTACATTCGTTTTTTCAATAAAAAGAAACCAAGAGCTGCAAAGCTGCAAAGAATAAAATTAACCACCCAAAGCACGGTAAAACCAAGCCACGTTGCCACCTGTGATGCCATTGTTGGCGCTATTACAATTGCAAAAGAAAAGGCCATGGTATACACTGCCGCATATTGGCCCCTGTTGAACTCATTGCTCCTCCTTACCCAAAAATTATTAAGGAAAGGAAATAAGAGCATTTCCCCTAGAGTCACAATAACCATCTGGAGGACAACGAAAACAAATGCATGTGAGATCTCGAGCATCAGGAAGGACGCTCCTATTAAAAAAGCACCGATAATCATATACACGATAGAGGCGCGCTTATTCTCGAGCTTATAAACGAGCACCATCTCAACCAGGGCGATGATCAAACCGTTCAGGGCCAAAACAGCACCAATTACGTTTTCACGCAAATGCAATCCTTGCTTGAAATAAACCGTGACTACGTTAAACATCTGAAAGAAACAAACGCCCACAAGCAGCAGGCAGAACATACCAAAAAGGAAAACTTTATCACGGTAAGCGGAAACAAGCGGTGTCGCTGGAATGGCCGTTCGTTTTGCAGAGGAATGAGACCGCCCTTCAGAAAACAAAAAATACAACAACACGGAGGCGATAATGCAGGTTAACCCATCCACCCAAAACAACAAGTTGTAATTGATACTCGCTAAAAAACCGCCAATGGCAGGCCCGATAGCCCAGCCGAGATTAACAGCCAGCCGGTTTAAGGAATAGCAGCGTATGCGATTATTCTCGTTACTATAAACCGCAATGGCAGCCGAGTTAGCCGGTCGAAAGCTTTCGCCCAAAGTACTGAGTACAAAAATGCAAACGGCAAACTGCAAGAGGGTTTGCATCTGGGCCAATACAATAAAAAAGAGACCGTTGAGAAAAAGGCTCAACACCTGCACATGGTAGTGGCCAAATCTATCCGTGAGACGCCCACCCATATAACTACCCAGAATAGAACCGCAACCGAAGGCAGCCATTACGTAGCCGGCCTGTGCGAGCGAATAGCCTTTTGAAGTAAGGTAAACGGTGAGGAAGGGGATCACCATGGTGCCGCTCCTGTTAATAAAGATCACAAGAGCCAGCCACCACATTTGCCTGGAAAGCCCACTGTAAGCGTTTCTATATAGTTGAAGGGAGGCCTGGAGCATGGGCTAAATTAAATTATGATTCAGAACGATGTTGGTTATTTTTGCGGCTCAAATTTCATACATGAAAAAATATTTCCTTGTAGCCCTTTGTATAGCATCGGTTGCGACCTATGCACAGAAAAAACCCGTTAAACCCGTTGCCAAAAAACCTGCAACAACTTCAACTTCGCCAACCGTATTGAAAACCGAAAACGACTCCCTTAGTTATGCAATAGGATTGAGCGTCGCCAATTTCTACAGGCAGCAAGGCATTAAGTTGAATACAGCCCTGATAAGCAGGGCACTCAATGATGTAGTCGGAAAGAAAAAAACGCTGATTACCGATGAACAGGCCAACCTGCTGTTCATGTGTCATCAGAACCCACAGATCTGTA
>DATDNL010000293.1:0-3780 GCA_036518315.1 Flavisolibacter sp.
AAATAAAGAAAACAAGTCTATGGAAGATAAACCAAATAGAAGCGAAGAGCAGGTCCGGCACCCATACGTGCAAGAGCCCGGCGAGTTCGTGCAAAACCCTAATCCAAAAGCAAACGAGAACATTCGCGTTCGGACGGAAGAACCAATACCCCAGGATAATGAGCCGTCACATGGCGTTGGCTCTGAAATCACAGACGGGGAAGACGCCTAAAGGCGGAATTGATCTGGTTAGAGCTGAACTTACCAAAGCGATCAACGATTATTGTTGATTGAATCCTTCTTTAGGGCGCGAACCATTTGGCCAAAGTCCCATTTCCTGTTCAAGGCATTCAGTGTTGCAGCAATTCGCTTTGCTTTCGTGGGATCAGTCTTCGCACTGTTGATCCAGTTGGTAAAATAGTTTTGATGGCCCTTGTTGAGGCTATTGAAATACTCGAGGGCCTGTGGTTCGTCTTCAAGGCATTCTAACAATTCTGCCGGTGGTTTTTTTTCGTTCTTGTCTAGCTCCATTTTCACCTTCACTGTGGCACCTTTCTGTTTCTTGATCGCTTTGCGCATGGCACCGTTCAATGGCATAATGAAGTCGCCGCCACCCATAGGCAGTAAAGCCACCATTGAATAATCGTAGTTGTCAATACTACCCTTAACCCTAAAGCCTTTCTTAGTGCCGGGGCTTAACTTCTGAGCAGTTGCAGCGGGAATTTCTATATAGGTCCAGCCGGTCTTTTCACCCTGTTCACCAAACTTTTTTATAAGGACTGTAAATTGAACCATCAGTAGACGACTTTGTTTTCCATGGTAGTCCATTCCCTGAACACTTCGATGGCTTTCCCGTCGGGACGGTGTATGAATTCAATGGCTTTTTGGTGGCCCGGCTTACCTATTTCATCATAAATGAATTGGTCATCAAAGTTGATGGCCGCCGCATCCTGTTTGGTGTTAGCATAGATCACGCGTTTCGGTCTTGCCCAATAGATGGCACCGAGGCACATAGGACAAGGTTCGCAACTGGCATAGATGTCACAATCGGTTAACTGGAAACTGTTCAATGCTTTGCAGGCATTTCGTATGGCCACTACTTCCGCATGAGCGGTAGGATCATTCGACGTGGCCACCTGGTTATATCCCTCGCCAATGATCTTCCCGTCTTTGACGATAACACATCCGAAAGGTCCCCCCTTGCCGGACTGCATTCCAAGTCTTGACAGTTCAATCGCCCTGTCCAGGAACTGTTGTTCACTACTGCTCATGGGCGCAATTTACGAGTTTCGTTGGGTGAGTTCATTGGTTAATTGAGTGGATTAGGTTGACTAGTTATACCCGTAATTATGGACAACCTCCTCTTGCCCACCTCTACCAAATAATCAATGATCAATAATCAATAGCCCTCGCCAACCAGACCGTCCTGCGCCAGGTATAATCGTCCTGTTTATAAAACCCGGCGAAATACCTCTTTTGGCTTAACTAGTTTTGGTAACTTTTCAATAAAGGAGGCTTCATTATAGCCTTAACAGATGCAAAAGTTTCTTTTGATCATTCTTACGATTATTGGGTTAGACCTAAGCGCGCAGCCATCGGGCGGCATTGAATTATGCTTCGCTTCCGACACTCAAAAACCAATGTGGGTTGAAACCATCCGCCTCAAAAAAGATCACAACCAAACGGCAACAAGGATGCTTTTTGATGCGGTGGCCCAACGCAAGCCCACCGCCTTCTTCATCATGGGCGATGTTGTCAACCTGGGTTACAGCGATCGTCAATGGAAACCAATTGACGGATACTTAAAAACGCTCCGTGATGAGAACGTACCGGTGTTTGCGGTATTGGGCAACCATGAAGTAATGGGCGAACCTGCTAAGGGCAGGAGGCAGTTTCAAAAACGTTTCCCGGATCACTCGGCAACCGGTTACCTGGAAGTGCAGGATTCAGTGGCTGTAGTGCTACTGAATTCTAATTTTGGAACGCTATCGGAGGTGGAGAATACAAAGCAGGTTGACTGGTATAAAAAAACGCTTCAAAAGCTTGACGATGACTCTTCCATTCAGTTCATTATCTCCGGTTGTCATCACTCACCTTATACAAATAGCGCCATCGTTACATCAAATAAAGAGGTGCAGGAAAGATTCGTCCCACTATTCCTGGCTTCAAAAAAGAGCCACCTTTTTATTAGTGGTCATTCCCACAATTTTGAACACTTTCAAAAGGAAGGAAAAGATTTTCTCGTGATTGGAGGAGGCGGTGGTTTACATCAACCCTTAAGAACAGGCGAAGGCGCTCTGCCCGACCTTGACGCTCATTATAAACCTGGATACCATTACCTCGTGGTGAAACGTGAAGGCGATGAGTTAAAGATTCATTCGGTACAACTGAAGAAGGATTTTACAGGATTTGAAGAGGGCCTCTTGCTTGTGATCAATAAGGAAGAAAATACGCCCGGTGTAACTTCATCATCCAGGAATTAAATGCCGAAATTTGGAGTAATAGAGTTTTATGAAAGATAGAATTGAAGTCCTGATGGGTGACATCACTAAAGTGGAGGTCGACGCTATTGTGAATGCAGCCAATTCCTCCCTGATGGGCGGAGGTGGCGTCGACGGTGCCATACACCGTGCCGGCGGACCAGCAATACTTGCTGAATGCAAAAAGATCGTGGACCGGCAAGGACGTTGTAAAACGGGAGAAGCCGTCATCACTACTGCAGGCAACCTGCCGGCAAAATATGTCATTCACACCGTTGGCCCCGTATGGAATGGAGGCAGTAATAACGAACGTGCGAAACTCGAAGATTGTTATTTCAATTCATTAAAACTGGCAGTGGAGAATGGCTGCAAGACAATTGCCTTCCCCAATATCAGTACCGGCGTCTATCGCTTTCCGAAGGACGAAGCAGCAAGAATATCAGTGGAATCTATTCTCAATTTCCTTCCAAATAACCAATCAATCGAAATGGTACTTCTTGTTTGTTTTGATGAGGAGAATTATGAGTATGTGATTAAGGCACTGGGCGATTAGCGGATCTGATAACTACCAGGTTTGCTAATGAGGTTCAACAAAACAAAAGCCCCGCACACAAGTGCAGGGCCTGGCGTTTGGCATAGACCGTAATCAGGAAAGCTTTCTTTTTAAAACAACAACTCCGACAGACGCCGCAAGGGTAGCAGTTAACTGCAAGAAGTTACGTTGTTTCCGCTCTTTCGGCTTATAGGGTTTATAGTTAGATACGTCGCCTTTTAAGGCAGCATCGATGGCTGATTGAAAATCTTTAAGAGCTAATGCCATATCATCATCGTATTCAAAAGCCTGTCCATTGCTGTGTTCAGCGTGCAAACAAATCCTGGTGTACTGCGTATCTAATCGAAGAATGGTAACATCTACATGATACTCTAAATTCTTTTGGGGAAGCTGGTACCTGAACTTATATGACTGCAGCTTCTGGTTTTCGGTGATCAGCTTTATGTTCGGCACAAAAACGGGCACCGATAACAAGCTTTCTTTTGCCTGGTTTTCTGAGGCCGCTACAAAAGACTCGCGAGACAGGAAGTTTTGACGAGGCATTGGCTTTTCATTTATTGGTTTACGAATCGGTTTGCAAGAGCTAAAGTATGCGAGTCTATTAAAAAAAACAATCGGTAAACCGCTTATAATCAGCTAGGTAAAAACACGAATTCTTTTTAGTATAAACAGCCCATAAAAGCTGCTTCCAATACGTTTTCAGACAAATCTAAACGGGATTTTATGGCACTCCCTTTGCCGCAACTGTGGAATGGCGACAATACAATT
>DATDNL010000294.1:0-2942 GCA_036518315.1 Flavisolibacter sp.
GATTGTATTAAAGCAATCGTATGGAAGTAACGCCAGCCAGGTAATTGAAGATGTGAAGGCGAAATTAAAAGAGATAAAGGCCAACACCTTCCCCAAAGGGATGGACTATGAGATCAGCTATGACGTTTCTACCTTTCTTGACGCTTCTATCGACAAGGTTGTTCATACACTTATTGAGGCTTTTATACTGGTTGGTTTGGTAGTGTTCTTATTTCTTGGTGACTGGCGATCTACCTTGATCCCGGCCATCGCTGTGCCAGTGTCGTTGATTGGAACATTTTTGTTCATGCAATTCTTTGGCATTACGCTTAACCTAATTACGTTGTTTGCTTTGGTTCTTGCCATTGGTATCGTGGTAGATAATGCCATAGTGGTAATTGAAGCGGTGCATGCCAAGATGGAGAAGAAGAATCTCTCGCCACTGCGGGCAACAGAAGAAGCTATGCACGAAATCAGTGGGGCCATTATTGCCATCACACTTGTAATGGCCGCCGTATTTATCCCCGTTGCCTTCATGTCCGGTCCTGTGGGAATTTTCTACCGGCAGTTTTCGATTACCATGTCAACTTCAATCATCCTTTCTGGATTGGTTGCGTTGACACTCACACCCGCGCTTTGCGCGATGATGCTGAAGAACACTCATGGCAAGGCAAGGAGAAGAACACCGTTGCAAAGAGGATTGGATGGATTCAACAGGTGGTTTGGCAGGCTAACTGGCAAGTACCAACGCGTCCTTGGTAGGATTGTCAATAAGAGGGTGATCACTTTCGGAGCGTTAATTGGTTTTTGTGCAGGCATTTGGTTCCTAAATAATAGTCTGCCTTCCGGCTTCATTCCAAGCGAAGACCAGGGGATGTTTTATGCCGTTATCCAGTTACCCCCCGGTTCCTCACTTGAGAGAACCAACCAGGTGGCAACGAGGCTGCAGGCTATCGCCGAGAAGATGGAAGACGTGCAATCTGTTTCATCTCTTGCCGGCTATGAAATTCTTTCTGAGGGCACGGGTTCTAACACCGGAACCTGCTTGATCAACCTTAAAAGCTGGAGCCACAGAAAACATTCAGCTCAACAACTGATTGAAGAACTGGAAGAAAAGTCGAAAGATATTACCGGTGCCAATATCGAATTCTTTCAACCGCCGGCCGTACCCGGTTATGGGGCTGCGGGTGGATTTGAGTTAAGGCTTTTGGACAAAGCAGGTAGCGGCGATTATAAAAAGATGGAGACGGTGAGCAATGATTTTGTTGCTGCTCTGAACAAACGTCCCGAGCTGGCATCGACCTTCAGTTTCTACAGTGCCAGCTTTCCGCAGTACATGCTTCATATTGACAACGATATTGCGCAACAAAAGGGCGTGACCATCGACAATGCCATGAATACCTTGTCGACGTTGTTAGGTAGCGACTACGAGACTAGCTTTATTAAATATGGTCACCAATACAAAGTAATGGTGCAGGCCATGCCACAATACAGGGCACTACCGGAAGATGTATTGAAACTATACGTGAAGAACGACAAGGATGAAATGGTTCCTTTCTCTGCTTTTATGACCATGGAGAAAGTGTATGGATTGTCGGAGATCACGCGGTACAACATGTATACTTCTTCTGAAATCAGTGGTTCGGCTGCTCCCGGCTACAGTAGCGGTTCTGCCATCAAGGCCATACAGGAAGTTGCGGAAAAGACGCTGCCGAGAGGGTTTGGTATCGACTGGGCTGGTATCTCGGCCGATGAAGTGGCAAGGGGTAATGAGGCGATTTACATCTTTGTGATTTGTCTCGTGTTTGTGTACTTACTGCTTGCGGCGCAATATGAGAGCTTCATACTTCCGCTCGCCGTTGTTTTGTCTCTGCCTGCCGGAGTGTTTGGATCCTTCCTTTTGCTAAAAGCAATGGGGTTGGAGAATAACATCTATGCGCAAACAGCCCTGGTCATGTTGGTTGGTTTATTGGGTAAGAACGCGGTGTTGATCGTTGAGTTTGCGGTACAGCGCCATCGTTCAGGTGAAACGGTATTTAAATCGGCTGTACAAGGTGCCACGTTGCGTTTCCGTCCCATCTTGATGACCTCATTTGCGTTTATTGTGGGGTTGATTCCGTTGGTGTTGGCAACGGGACCCGGTGCTGTTGGTAACAGGACAATTGGTGCTGCGTCGGCAGGAGGCATGTTGGTTGGAACGCTGTGCGGGGTGTTGCTCATACCAGGCCTGTATTATGTATTTGGAAAAGTTTCCGAACGTCGTATATATGTAAAGGACCAGAGAGAAAATCCGTTAACAGAAGAAGTCGATCATCATATAGAGAAAGAAAAATTGGAGGACTATGTTTAATCACAGAAGAAATTTATCTGTCCTTTTGTTCGTGGGCCTGGCGATAGCAAGCTGCCAGGTACCAAAGGTTATTCAAAGAAGCGAAGACCGGTCAGTGCCTGGCGCTTACAATGACGCTACTGATACTACAAACATAGCAGCGGTGCCGTGGAAGCAATTCTTCGGTGATCCCAATTTGATCAATCTCATAGACACTGCTTTGAAGCGTAACCAGGAACTGAACATTTCTTTGCAGGATATTGAGATCGCCAAGAATGATATTCTTTTCCGTGAAGGTGCCTTGCATCCAACGGTAGCTGCGAGACTGGGCATAGGAGTTGAAAAAGTTGGTCGTTATACCAGCCAGGGTGCAGGCGATGCCACTACTGAAATAAAGCCCGGTAAGGAAATGCCCGATCCCTTGCCCGATTTCAGGACAGCAGCAGAGGCGAGTTGGGAAATAGATATCTGGAAGAAACTACGCAATTCAAAGAAGGCCGCGATTTCAAGATACTTGTCAACGGTAGAGGGTAAGAACTTCGTTCGTATGAACCTCATTGCAGAAGTGGCGAGCTCATACTATGAGTTATTATCGTTGGATAATCAACTGGAGATTGTTCAGCAGACTATAACT
>DATDNL010000295.1:0-2444 GCA_036518315.1 Flavisolibacter sp.
ATCGAAGAGAGTGATCGCGACGTCACAATAGACGTGAGTGATACGGGGAAAGGGATCAGCAAACAAAACGTGGCGAAGGTGTTCAAGCCCGGATTCACTACAAAGAAACGTGGCTGGGGACTTGGACTAAGCCTGTCCAAACGAATCATTGAACAATATCACAAGGGCTCGTTGTCCGTTAAACATTCCGAAATTGGAAAAGGCACAACTTTTAGAATTGTTTTGAAAAAATAAAATACATTTGCTGCCGCTCAAACGAAGGGTACCTTTGTTGGGAGAACTCAATAGATCTTATCAGCCCAGGTGTTGAAATTGGTAGACAAGCCACTTTGAGGTGGTGGTGCCCGCAAGGGCGTGCTGGTTCGAATCCAGTCCTGGGCACGATTGATTGGTTCGGATTACTATTATTCCGAGCCAATCAATTTATAATCTCTAATTGCAGGCTTTTAGTTCGTGATTGTTTCAACCCGACACGAACTTCATTAAGATCTCGTTTGTCTGATTTGCAGTTTCCAACAAAGAAGGTTTTAGGCTTGGAGTGACGAGTTAAGAAACATCACACAAGTTTCAAATTAGATCTGTAACCAGGGCTGTCCATCCTGTTTGATGTGAAGCACCCAACCCCCTTGCAGAATCGCCATGAAAATACTCATGGAACAATACAAGTTCTTTATTCTCTTCTTTCTGATAAAACCAGTTGTAGTCGCCGAATACAGGCCGATTGCCATTTTCATCTTTCTGAAAGATGCGGGAGAGGCGTCCAGCTAATTCATCAGCAATTTCATTAAGGTTTAGAAAGTTGCCTGAACCTGAAGGGTAATCGACTTTAACTGTTTCTCCATAAAATTCACCATACTTCTTCAGCGCTCTTATAAATAAATAATTGATCGGCATCCATACCGGTCCTCGCCAATTTGAATTGCCGCCAAATAATGATGAGGTTGAATCGCCTGGATCGTAATGAATAGTAAACTCGTTATTTTCTATTCTGAGAGAATACGGATTTTGTAAATAATACCTGGATAAGGACCTAATGCCGCCGTCAGAGAGAAACTCTTTTTCATCTAAAAATCTCTTCAGAAGCTGTATTAGTTTCTCTTTGTGAACCAGGGATAGCAGGGTTGTATTATCGTCCGATTTTTGTTCGCTGGGTAAATATTGACCATGGTTGTTCCGATAGTTTTTTAGCCAGTCTGTTCTCCTTTTAAAATCTTTAAGCTTGTCGAACTTTTCTTTATCAATGATAGAAACTGCATACAGAGGAATCAGTCCAACTATAGAGCGAAGTTTCAATGGCAAGAAAGTATTGTCCTTCAAGGCCAGAACATCATAAAAAAACCGATCCTCTTCATTCCATAAACCGAGCTCGTTCAGCGCCTCCGCTATAATAACAAAGTGCTCGTAGAATTTTGTCGCAGCATCCTCAAACGCATCATCATTCATGGCGATCTCCAGAGCGATGTCAAGCATGTTCAATGCATACATGCCCATCCAACTAGTGCCATCCGTTTGCTCCAAAAGTACCTCTTCAGGAAGCTGGCCACTCCGGTTGAAAACACCGATATTGTCAAGGCCCAGAAAGCCTCCTTCAAATATGTTGTTTTCCCTTGCATCCTTCCTGTTCGTCCACCAGGTAAAGTTTATGATGAGTTTTTGAAAGATCTTTTTCAGAAAAATTATATCAGCTTTCCCGGTCGTTTCTTTCTCGGTAAAATAAATCTGCAAGGCTGCATAGGCATGAACGGGAGGGTTCACATCATTGAAATTCCATTCGTAAGCGGGCAATTGCCCCTCAGGATTCATATACCACTCTCTCATCAATAACAGCAGTTGGTTTTTCGCAAAGACCGGATCGATTATCGCCATGGAAATAGCATGGAATGCGCTGTCCCAGGCGGCATACCAGGGGTATTCCCAATTATCCGGCATAGAAATAATATCCCGATTCTTTAGTAAGACCCACTGATGATTTCGCCCTTCTTTCCTAGATTCAGAAACAGGTGTGATGCCGTCGCTGTTGTTTAACCAACGTTGGACATCATAATGATAGTATTGTTTGTTCCACAACAAGCCTGCAAAGGCCTGTCGTTTTATATTGGCCATTTCCGCCGAAATGTCTTCCGGAAATAGTGACTGGTAGAATTCATCGGCTTCTTTTTTGCGAAGATCAAAGGTAGTTTCTGCTATGTCAAAAGGGTTGGTAACAGGTTGGTTAACCAGCCTCAAATAAATGATTTCAGATTGGCCGCCTTCAACCGTTAGGCGATATACTGGAGAAAATTTTGTGCCCTCCGCTTTTCCTCTTAAAGCGTCGAGATTTTTATTTTCAATTATAGCGTCATGGAAGGCATCTTTTAGAAATTCAGATTTATTAGGACGACCAAAAAGCTTTTGAAAATTGGTTTCATTTTCTGTGAACAATTTGTCGTCTGCATTTTGAAAAT
>DATDNL010000296.1:0-19104 GCA_036518315.1 Flavisolibacter sp.
TCACACGAAGAAGGCGCTGACCGCCATTGGGCGATTGCTACAAAGGAATTCGTGGGAGATGGTAATGGCAAGTTGAAAGCACTGAAAGTTGTTGATCTCGAATGGAAATATAATGAAGAAGGTAGAGCAGCACAATTTGTAGAAGTTGCCGGAACCGAAAGGCAGATCCCCTGCGAATTGGCCTTACTTGCTATGGGCTTTGTTCATCCACAGCACGAGGGAATGATCGAAGAACTTGGTGTCGATCTTGATGAAAGAGGAAATGTAAAAGCAACTGAAAAGAATTATCAGACCAATATTTCTAAGATATTTACAGCGGGTGATATGCGTCGTGGTCAGTCATTGGTGGTTTGGGCCATCAGCGAAGGACGCGAATGTGCAAGAAAAGCTGACGAATACCTCATGGGTGCAAGTTCACTGGAAACACGGGATGCAAGTCCGCTCCTTGCTAAAGCACAAGCTGTTTAACAAGTTGATTTTGCCATCACTAATAGAAAAATCCCGATTACGATCGGGATTTTCTTTTGTCTCATATTTGAAGTTGCGAAAAATTAAGCAGAATTTCTTCCTGCATTAATGATCCCGAACGAAGACCGTACAATCAATCGTTCAAGCGTATTCTTATTTTCTTCCGAGAGTAATCGCTCTTCCCGCAGCCTTGTCAATGCGTATTGCTGGATTGTTGTGAGCGGCAACACAATCCGTTCACGCATTTGAATAGAGACCTGCTCAACGGGGTAGTCGCTCATCAGCTCATTACTACCCGACAACTTGAAGAGATACTTCTTTGTCAGCTCGTATTCATCCCTGATATCATTCCAAATTTCACCGAAGTCGGGATGTTCCGACAGGTATTGGGTCAATGGGAAGAAGGACTTTTTCATTGCCATCTCGCAATTATCGAGAAGTGTCTTGAAATACTGTGAACGCTGGTACAAATGTTTTATCGCCGCAAACTTTCCTTTCTTATCCAGTTCCTGCAAAGCAGTTCCCACTCCATAATAACCGGGAACGTTCTGTTTCAATTGGCTCCATGCGCCGACAAAAGGAATGGCTCTCAGGTCTTTCAATGTGAGCCGATATGACTTACCTCTCTTCGAAGGACGGCTGCTGATGTTTGTCTCGCTGTAGAAATTCAATGGACTTACCTGAGACAAATACTCCATGAACTTAGGATTGTTCTTCAAGTCCATGTATGACTGATAGCTGATATCGGCGAGCTCCCTGATTATCTCTTCCTGCTCCGCATTAAGTCCCCTTTCACTTTCAGGAAATATTTCATTTACAATACCGGCATTCAATAACTGCTCAATATTGTACTGTGCCGAATCAATGGTTCCAAAGTTCGAGCTAACGGTCTGGCCTTGTATGGTAAGGTGAATTTCCTTCGCCGAAATATTCTTGCCCATCGAAGCATAGAACTTATGGGTCTTTCCACCGCCGCGTGCAGGAGGACCTCCCCTGCCATCGAAGAAGATGACATCGATTCCGTATTGTTTTGAAACGGCCGTCAGTTCTTCCTTCGCGCGATAGATACTCCAGTTCGCCATGAAGTAACCACCGTCCTTCGTACCGTCGGAAAAACCAACCATGATCGTCTGGTTATTGTTTCTGCGACGGATATGACTGGCATAGCTTTCATTCTCATACAACTGCTTCATGATTGCCGGCGCTCTCTTCAAATCATCGATCGTTTCAAATAAAGGAACAATATCAACATTCATCTCTTCCTTATTCCAGCCGCTCAGTAAGAACAGTCCATAAACCTCCATCATGTTCAAAGCACTCCCGCATTGACTGATGATGTAGCGGTAACAACCTTGAGACCCATTAAAGTTTTGGATGGTCTTTATAGCACCAAACGAGTCTATTGTGTCCCTTACCAGGTCTTCGTATAGTTCCGGGTTAGCCTTTCTATTGATGCTGGTGAGCACATCGATCTTCTCGTTCTCCTTCAAATCATTATAATTCTTCGGAAGCAATCCTTCTTTCTCGTTGATCGTCTCCAACACCATTGTATGAACCGAACTTTCCTGTCTTACGTCCAGTGATGCAAAGTGTAATCCAAATACCTGCACCTTGTTGATCAGGTTATCGAGCATGTGAAGAAACAGGCCATTGTGCTCATGAACAATGATGTTCCTTATCTGGAACAGATACTGCAGAACCTCTTCTTTTTTTAGATCAGTGCGATTACCGGGGATAAAGATGTTATCATACAGCTTCAGCTCAAGTTCACTGAGTATGGTATCAATGCCCTTGAAAGTTAGCCTTCGTTTCAGCCTTCGAACATCCAGGTAATAGCATTTGATGATGCTTGAACGCAGCGCATCCGCCACTTTCAAAGTAGTGTCAACGGTTACGTTTGGATTGCCGTCCCGGTCGCCGCCAGGCCAAAAGCCCATTTTGATAATTGGATTCGTCGACAGGTCCAGCTCCGGAAATTGATTTTTCAATTGGGTAATAATTCTCCCGGTCGCATTATAGAACACATTTTCCAGGTACCATATCAGGCTAACAGCCTCGTCGTAAGGCGTCGGCTTCTGCTTCTTCAACAAGGGCGTTTTCCCAAGTTGCTGCAGATAGGTATTGATGAGGCTTACATTATTGTCCTTCAGTGCTTTTGACAGGTCATTGATAATTCCAAGAACCGCCCCCGGATAAAACTGCGTAGGGTGTGCAGTCAATGTGAGCAAGACGGCAAAGTCTTTCAGCTTCTCCAACAATTGCTTGCGCGCGTCTTCCTGTATGACCTTGGTTTCCAATTGCTTCAAAGTACCGATGCCGAACACGTCATGAATATCTTTGAAGGCTGCATCTTCCAAAGAATCAAATAACACCACCTGCCGCTCCACATACTGGATAAAGCGAAACATCAGGTCAAATTGTTCCTTCTTGTTGGTAAACGTGGTCAGCCGCTGGAAGAAGTCATCTACAATCTGGATAGGACTCTGTTTCTTCTTGTAGCCTTCTTCGCAGCTATCAAGAAACATTGCGAGGAAAATATTCGTCTTTTCAATCCGGTGAAAGGGAAGTGAAGTAAATAAGCTGTTGTACAGTTGGTATTTAATTCCAATATGGTTCTTGAAATTTTCTAAAGAGCGACTTGCAAGGTAATCCATAGCGTCAAATTTAATTCACATCGTTCAATACACGTTTTTAATAAGTTCTATTATGGCAGATATTTTACAATAAAGTTTTTTATTTCCATCAATTCAATTATTTTGTGCTCCTATCAATAATAGTGAAACAAATCGCTCTTCATATTACCCGGCCTTCTGTAGCAACCACTGCTACATCAACTATTATTACAACTACAACAGTCCCGTTCTAACGGGATTGAAATTACCATATCACCCCTGGGCTCTCATAGCTACATCAAATCAAAAAGACGATCTACATCTAATTTTTCAAAGCAATTATTCCCATGCAGGTATTAAAATTCGGCGGCACTTCTGTTGCTAATTCACAAAATATAAAAAAGGTAAAGGACATTCTCCAATTTAAGAAGGGTGAAAAAACAGTTGTTGTAGTTTCAGCCCTTGGCGGAGTAACTGACGAACTCCTCAAATGCGGTATACTGGCGTCTAATGGTGACACTTCTTACAAAGATTCTTTGCAGAAAGTTACGGAGCGACACCTGGCTGTCGTAAAAGAGTTGTTACCGCTAACAAACCAAAGCGGCGTATTAAGCTTCGTCATGCAGCAATTCAACGAGGTAGAAGATATATGCAATGGCATTTTTCTTCTGAATGACTTTACCGACAGAACCAAGGACCGGATATTGTCCTATGGTGAACTCATCTCTTCGCGGATTATTTCTTCATTCCTTGCCTCCGACGGTTTACCTAATACATGGGTGGACAGTAGAAAACTGGTAAGGACTGATTCACAATTTACCAGAGCAACGGTGATCTCGGACAAAACACAACTAAACATTCAATCGTTTTTTGCCGAAGCAAACGACGAGCTGTTCATCGTACCCGGCTTTATTGCCTCTGACGAAAAAGGCAATACTACTACGCTCGGCCGTGGTGGTTCTGACTTCACGGCTGCAATTGTCGGTGCCGCGTTGAATGCCTCAGTGGTTGAAATATGGACTGATGTCTCTGGTATGATGACGGCAGATCCCAGAATGGTGAGTAACGCAAAAGCTATCAAACAAATCTCCTATCATGAGGCCATGGAGCTTTCTCATTTCGGTGCCAAGGTAATTTACCCTCCTACCATCCAACCTTTGATGAGCAAGAATATTCCAGTCTGGATCAAGAATACTTTTAGTCCTCATGAAGAAGGCACCCTTTTACATTCAAACGTCTTTAGAAACGGTAACATTATCACAGGTATTTCAAGCATCAACAAGATCGCCCTGTTAAGTTTGGAAGGTAGTGGGATGGTCGGCATACCGGGTTTCTCAAAACGATTGTTTGAAGCATTGGCGAGTAACAGCATCAATGTTATTCTGATTACACAGGCTTCTTCAGAACACTCTATTTGCGTTGGTGTAGATGAACATTTTATAGCGAGAGCCAAAGATGCGATTGACAAAGCCTTCGCCTTCGAAATTGAAAAGGGTGCGGTTAATCCATTGAACATTGAAACCGACCTTTCCATCATCGCCCTTGTCGGGGACAAAATGAAAAGTCACCCCGGTATTAGCGGAAGAATGTTTAGTGCCTTGGGAAGAAACGGTGTCAATGTAAGAGCCATAGCCCAGGGTTCCTCCGAAAGAAATATTTCTGCAGTAATTGCTACAGCCGATTCGAAGAAAGCTCTTAACGTTTTGCATGAAGAATTCTTTGAAGTGGCCTACAAGCAGGTGAATCTCTTTATTGCCGGAACTGGCAATGTGGGTGGTAAGTTGCTGGCACAACTGGCACAACAACAGCAATACCTCCAACAAAATTTAAGAATACAACTACGAGTCGTTGGCCTGACAAACAGCCGCAAAATGCATTTCAATGACGAAGGGATCGATCTCAAAAACTGGAAGCAGGTTCTTGACAACGGCGAAACTGCCGATTTCGACACCTTCGTTTCAAGGATTCATGCAAAGAACTTGCGAAACTCTGTTTTTGTTGACGTGACAGCAACCGAGAAAGTCGCTACTGCCTACGATAGGATATTTTCAAGAAGTATTTCCATCGTGGCCTGTAACAAGATTGCCTGCTCCTCACCATACATCTATTACAGGAAGCTCAAAGACATGGCAAGGGATCACAACGTGTCTTTCCTATTCGAAACAAATGTAGGTGCGAGCCTGCCCATCATTGGCACTATCAACGATCTGCTCCGCAGTGGAGACCATGTGAACAAGATGGAAGCAGTTCTGAGTGGAACACTGAACTTTGTGTTTAACAATTACAATGGAGAAAGGAGTTTTGCCGAGGTGGTTCGACAGGCTCAGAAAGAAGGTTATACGGAGCCGGATCCGCGCCTTGACTTGAGCGGTAAGGATGTGATGCGCAAGATTATGATCCTTGCGCGGGAATCAGGAGAACAACTGGAAATGGAGGATATTACCAACAACTCCTTCATGCCCGAGTCTTGCATGCAGGGAAGCGTCGAAGATTTTTACGCCCAGATGGAAAAGGAGGAAGACTATTTTAAGAAGCTTTACAATGAGGCTGCTTCACAGGGGAAGAAGTTAAAGTTTGTGGCCTCCTTTGAGAACGGCAAGGCGTCAGTTGGCTTGAAACATATCGATCCTGCACACGACTTCTACCACCTCTATGGCAAAGACAACATTGTTTTGTTCTATACCAATCGCTATGTAGATCAGCCAATGGTAGTAAAGGGTGCCGGTGCAGGAGCAGAGGTAACCGCCTCAGGAGTATTTGCAGACATCATTAGAACAGTAAGAGCATAGTAATGGAGGCTATAAAAATAAAATCACCGGCAACAGTTGCTAATCTCGTTTGCGGCTTCGACGTACTTGGAATGTGTTTACACGAGCCCTACGACGAAATGGAGATCAAGCTGATTCACGAAAAGAAGATTATTATTGAGAGTGCTGACGGCTATCCCCTTCCTACCGATCCACAGCAAAACACGGCGGGTGCCCCGCTGATCGAGATGCTTAAGACCATTGACGAAGAGATTGGGTTTGAAGTGCTCATTCATAAGAATATCAAACCGGGAAGTGGATTAGGATCCAGTGCCGCGAGTGCATCAGGAGTAGTAGTAGCGGCCAACCAGCTCCTGGGCAACCGTTTCAATAAAAACGAGTTGGTACAATTCGCGATGTTCGGCGAAAAGGTGGCGTCCGGTGTAAAGCATGCGGATAACGTTGCCCCGGGAATTTTCGGAGGCATCACTTTGATCCGCTGCATCTTTCCTCTCGACATCGTGTCTATTACACCACCCCCACTATTCGTAACAGTTGTGCATCCCCAAATTGAAGTAAAAACCTCGGATGCAAGACAGATCTTACGAAAAGAAGTTTTGTTGAAAGACGCCATTAAGCAGTGGGGTAACATCGCGGGACTCGTGGCGGGCCTGGTACAAGGTGACTATGACCTGATCGGTCGCTCTCTTGAAGACGGCATCATCGAGCCCGTAAGAAGCATTCTCATTCCCGGTTTCGATTCCATCAAGAAGCAATGCAAAGAGGCGGGCGTTTTAGGCGGAGGAATTTCAGGTTCCGGACCATCCTTGTTTATGTTAAGCAAAGACAGATCCACTGCTCTTGCTGCAGAACAGATCATGAAAGATGTCTATGATCGCCTGGGACTTGACTACCACACCTATGTCACAACCATCAATAACCAGGGCTGTACGCTTTATTAATCTCAACAAAGAAGAACACGAAATGTACTATTACAGCACGAGCAATAACTCTATAAAAGCAGACTTTAAACAAGCGACTATTGAAGGGCAGGCGCCGGATAGAGGGCTTTACTTTCCTTCAGAGATTCCGAAGGTGTCAAAAGTATTTCTTGAAAACATTGACAAGCTGTCGAAAGAAGAAATTGCCTATACGATCATTCGCCCCTACGTTGGTGATACGGTTTCGGAGGGTGACCTAAAACAAATTGTCGCCGAGACTATTGCGTTTGATTTTCCGTTGGTGCCAGTTACTGAGAATATTTCCGCACTTGAACTGTTCCATGGCCCGACGCTCGCCTTCAAAGATGTGGGCGCCCGATTCATGAGCCGCTGCCTTGGGCATTTCGTACAGGATCAAAATAAGAAAGTAACCGTACTTGTTGCAACCTCAGGTGATACTGGTGGGGCAGTTGCCAATGGCTTTTACAATGTTGATGGTGTCAACGTAGTCATTCTTTATCCGTCAGGTAAAGTAAGTAGTACGCAGGAAGTACAGTTAACTACACTTGGAAACAATATTACTGCACTGGAAGTCAATGGCAGTTTCGACGATTGCCAGCAAATGGTAAAGCACGCTTTTACCGACACGGATTTGAGGAAGCAAGTATTTCTAACTTCCGCCAACTCCATTAACGTTGCTCGATGGCTACCACAGCAGTTCTATTATTTCTTTGCGTACCAGCAATGGAAAGACAAGGGCAATCCACCTGTAGTTTCAGTTCCAAGTGGAAACTTCGGAAATATTTGTGCCGGTCTCCTGGCTTACCAATCAGGATTACCTGTCTCCCATTTTGTGGCTGCCTGCAATGCGAACGATACGGTTACGCTTTACTTAAATAGTGGTGTTTATCAAAGCAAGACCTCTGTTGCCACTATTTCCAATGCTATGGACGTAGGCAACCCAAGCAATTTCGTTAGGATCATGGAATTGTTCGAACGGAACCTGGGATCACTAAAGAATGTACTCTCCAGTTATAGCATTTCTGATAATGAAACTCGTGATACAATCGCAAAGATCTTCAACGAAAGAAATTACACTTTAGATCCCCATGGTGCGGTAGGCTTCCTTGCGTTGCAACGTTATCTTAAAGAACATCCCGGAAAGAGAGGCGTCTTTTTAGAGACTGCTCACCCATCTAAATTTTATGACGTCATCGAACCTGTTATTGGTGAGGCAGTGGAAATACCACAGAGTATTAAAGCCCTTATGGACAAACAGAAAAGCACTATCAAAATGAAAGCAAATGATGATGGGGGTTTGAGGTCATTGTTATTGTCATTGGCCTGATGGATTTGTCAGTTTTAAGTTTTGGGTTTTGAGTTTTGAGTTTTGGGTTTTGACTTGGTCCATACCTACGATACGTTGAACATTTTAGGGCGGCAGTTCCACTAGCTGCTGAGCCAGGATGAGATACAAAAACCGCCCTCCTGGGAGAGCGGCTATCCTCAAATTTCTATGAACGATTATTGATCACTATCGACTACTCTTGAAATGTAGCCAAACATACCATCCTGTTCGTCATTAGGACCGGCAGTGAAGTACAAAAGGTTTTGATTGATTGGCGAAGTAGAAGGTGCAAATCGTATTGCCCACAAACCATCGATGGTCAATATTGTGTTGTGCATGCTTAACTGGCCAAGGAACTTTCCATCACTGGCACGATAGGCATTGATGTGACCATCACCGAAATTGCCAACCAGGATGGCGGGGCCGGCATCGGCATCATCATCATCTTTATAAAAACTAACAGGAGCCATTGCAACACCCCACGGAGCATTTAGGGTTCCGCCGGTAGCAAGACGTCGAACAAACATTCCACTATTTGTATAAACATCAACAAGGCCAAGGCCGACTGCATGTTCTTCGTCACCGCCCGGGCCAACCTTTGCATACATCACATAAAGATTGTCACCGACTTCCTGGATATTAAAAGGCGAGTAATCGGCAGGAAGATTCGGATCCATAAAAGCGCCCGACCAGTTTTGAGCTACCCAGTTTTGATTCCATACATCAATCCTTCCCATACTAAAATTGGCAGCGTATAGGTAATTGCTACCGCCTGAAGAAGCGAGTGTCAGCCCTGAGTAGAAAGAGCCTCCGTTCACTGCGACTCGATAGGAATGATGTCCCCAGGTTCCATTCCAAGCAGAGATAACGCCGTCGTCACCGGCAAAGATGAACCTGGCAGCGGCGGCGGCTCCTCCGTTACCTGCAGGTATTACAAACTGCCCATTGTTCGGATTGAAGACGGCGCCGGTGGGGCTACCACCTCCGGTAAGATCTGTTGGAGAAGGAATGTTAACAGGGTCAATTGCAGAAACACGATTGCCAATGCTATCAGTTATATCACTCACATGCCCTGCCTCAGCACTGATCCAGGGAGTGCCACCGGAACTAAATGTAAGTCCCCAGGCGTTTTGCATAGTGGAAATGATGTGTTCGGCACCGTACCCGCTTTTGTTTGCTGCGAGTACGCGCACAGTAAAGTTTTTGACCTGTTTTACGTGTTTGTCTTTGTTCGCTTTTGACATAGAAAGGTCCTGCGGCGCGGGCGTATCAGCCTTCTTACAACTGCTTACAAAAAACACAAGGAGAATGGCAAGGGTGATTGCTGAATACCTGTGAATGCTGAATGGTTTGAGGTACATAAAGTCTATTTTAGGTTTAAATGAATAACTACGAAAGTCAAGGGGTTCGGCAGAGCTTGAGGAAGTCTTCCGGGCAGGAAAGAAATAGGTCTGTGGAATAAGTACGCAAGAAATCGGGAAAGGTTTGCCGGAACGGTTTGAAGTTTGAAGTTTGGAGTTGAGGTGCTTAGGTTGTCTGAACCGGGATTGGTGGATTTGAGGGATTTATGGGATGGGTATTGTGAGTGGTGAATGGGAGAGGTGAATGGTGAATAGTGAATGGTGAACAGATGGTTCGGTAAGGGCGGTAATACTGACGAATTATGGTTATCGTTTACTATTCTTTACCATAGAGTCGGATCAGGTTACCCTTATGGAAGGTTTAGGGCTGCCTCATGCCGCAGTTATGTTATCCTTAGGTTATCCATATAGTAAAGTCCCTATAAGGTCCCTATAATGTCCCTATAAGGTCCCTATAAGGTCCCTGAAGAAATGGTAAGAATCGAGGAAAAACGTTGGCAAGTATTGGGTCGGATATTTTTGGAGAAGTCGCATTTTATTTCTGTACAATTATAGGAAAAACTATCAAAAATGCAAGTTTGAGGGCATGATTTCGATCAGCAGGCGACTATTGTTGAAACAAGGATGTGCTTAAAAGAAATTCCGTTGGCGGTTCGACAGTATTGGATATAGAAAAAGAAAAGGAGCTAACCAATGGCAGGCCCGTTTCACAAGGTTAGTTTAACAGAAGGCTTTAGCCATGTAGGCTACCCGTTCGCCAGCGCCCTATCCAGGTGCACATAGCCACCGTCCACATGAACGATCTGGCCCGTAGTATGACTCGACCTGTCAGACAAAAGGAAAGCTACCATATCGGCTATTTCTTCGGCAGTCGTCATTCGATTACCGAGTGGAATTTTTGAAGTGATTTCCTTTAGCTTTTCTTCCGGGTTAGGGAGTGTCTTGATCCACCTTTCGTACAATGGAGTAAAACATTCTGCGACGACTACAGCATTCACCCTGATACCATATTTCAAAAGCTCGACAGCCCATTCTCTCGTCAATGCATTGCGACCTCCATTAGAAGCGGCGTAGGCAGATGTATTCCCCTGTCCTGTTTCGGCCGTTTTAGACGTGATGTTAACAACAGATCCCTTCGATTTGATTAACCCGGGTAGGGCATGATGAACCACGAGATAATAGTGAACGAGGTTCTTGTGCAGGCTCTCTATGAACTTCTCGTAATTTCCGTTTTCAAGGCCAACGCCATCATTTACGCCTGCGTTATTCACGACTCCGTCAATTCGATTGAATTTGGCAATCACGGCTTCTACAGCCTTTTTACATTCTGCCGGATCGGTTAGTTCAGCAACAACCTGGAAAGCCTGCCTTCCGTCGGTTGTGATCTCGTTCATTAGTTTCCGATTGTCGTCTTCATTTCTACCAACGATTACCGGGATCGCACCCTCTCTTGCCAGTACTTTAACAATGCCCTCACCGATTCCTTTCGCGCCGCCGGTAACGATAATCACTTTATTTGTTAGTCGTAAGTCCATGGTTATTGCTGGTATGCTTTAATGTTTTGTCTTGATACACCTAATCCTTCAATGCCCAATTCCACCACGTCGCCGGCTTTCAAATATACTTGAGGGTTCATTCCCAAACCTACACCCGCAGGTGTCCCGGTTGATATGACATCTCCGGGAAGCAGTGTCATAAATTGGCTCAAATAAGAAACGAGGAAGGGAATCTTGAAGATCAAGTTAGCAGTAGTCCCATCCTGCATGGTTTTCCCGTTTAGCTTTAGCCACAGCTTTAGATTGTCCACATCACTGATTTCCTCCTGTGTAGCAAGGAAGGGACCAAGAGGTGCAAACGTGTCACAGCTTTTTCCTTTCACCCACTGACCCCCTCTTTCGATTTGAAACTCTCTTTCACTCAGGTCGTTATGCAAGCAATAGCCTGCAACATAGTTCATGGCTTCAGCCTCTTCAACGTAGGATGCTTTTTT
Source organism: Flavisolibacter sp. (assembly GCA_036518315.1). GTDB lineage: Bacteria > Bacteroidota > Bacteroidia > Chitinophagales > Chitinophagaceae > Flavisolibacter. Next base: position 11,468 of record DATDNL010000296.1, read on the forward strand.
ACCAATCACCACCGCTAGTTCCACTTCCCAGTCTGTCTTTGTTGAATTCTTTGGAATGATGACATCATCATTAGGCCCGATCAGTGCTGACGTGGACTTGAAGAAAATGATGGGCTCCTTAGGAACTTGCGCATTAGTTTCCTTCGCATGGTCTGCATAATTCAAACCTATACAAACGATCTTGGATGGCCGTGCGATAGGGCTTGCGAGGCGAACATCCTTGCTAAGTTTCGGCAGTTTGTCCTTGTTGTTATCAACAAACTGTTGGAGACGGCTCAAGCCGTCGTTTTCAAAGAAAGTCTCATTGTAGTCTTCTCCAAAAGCTGAGGTATCAAAATATTCTTCATTGATAATAATTCCGGTTGATGCTTTCGTTCCATTCATCCATCGAATCAGCTTCATAATATAGGTTTATAGTAATTAGGTAATAGTGTGTTATTCCAATAAGATTCGTGCGAGTTAGTTATTCAGTTTAATAAATCCCCCGTCAATCGGGTAATCGCAGCCGGTAATGAAAGAAGCTTCGTCCGAACATAGATATAGAACCAGGTTCGCGATTTCCGCGGGTTTTGCCATGCGCCCGATCGGCTGTGATTTCGATAATTTGTCAAACATTTCTTCTTCGCGACCGGGATAGTTTTTCTTTATAAATCCGTCAACAAAAGGTGTGTGAACACGGGCGGGAGAGATACAGTTGCAGCGAATTCCTTCGCGCAAGTAGTCTTTTGCTACTGACAGGGTCATTGCCAAAACGGCACCCTTTGTCATTGAGTAAGCAAAACGATCAGGAATTCCAACACTGCTCGCTATGGAAGCGAGGTTTAAGATCACCCCCGATTTGTTCTGTTTCATCCGGATGACGCCAGCCTTCAGACAATTGTAAACGCCTTTTACGTTCACATTATAAAGGCGATCGAAATCCTCCTCTGAAGTTGTCTCCACAGTGCCCACATGTGAAACTCCAGCGCTGTTGACCAAAATATCGATCTTACCGATCGATTCAAAGATCTCCATTACCTGCTGTTGGTTGGTAACATCGCAAGCATGTGCAATTGCTTTACCATTCGTGGACTTAATTTCATCGGCTGTACCATCGATGCTTTCCTTATTCAGATCGATTAGATGTACATCTGCACCTTGTTTTGCAAATGCCAAAGCAACGGCTTTACCGATACCGCTTCCGCTGCCTGTCACTACTGCTATTTTCCCGTTTAATTGAAACATGTCTTTTTGTTTAGCCAGCCAATAGGGTTCAAACGAGTTTCCGTGCCGGAGCGTCTCATTTCAAATCATTCAACTGTAACGCATCCATATCAGAGTATTCCAGGTTCTCACCTGCCATTCCCCAGATGAAGCCATAGTTGCTCGTGCCGCCGCCGGCATGAATACTCCATGGAGGAGAAACGACAGCCTGGTAATTCTTCATGATAATATGCCTCGTTTCTTGTGGTAATCCCATGTAATGAAACACCACCTGGTTTTCAGGAACGTCAAAATAGAAATAGGCTTCCATGCGCCTGTCGTGGGTGTGTGGTGGAATCGTGTTCCAAACACTACCCTTTTCAAGGATAGTTAAGCCCATTACCAGTTGGCAACTTTGGATACCATTCTTATGGATGTACCTGTGTATCGTTCGCTGGTTGCTTGTCTCCAGTGCGCCGAGGTTGCTGGACTCAGAGTCCTTCTTCTGCAATAAACGCGTCGGATAATTTGTATGTGCAGGAGCTGACAAAATGTAAAGTACAGCAGGTTTAGAAGCATTAGAAGAAACAAAGCTTATCTTCTTTGTACCCTTGCCAACATACAAGCAGTCTAGTTTTGACAGAGTGAACTTTTCTCCGTCCACAGTAACGACAGCATCGCCTGCCACGTTAATCACGCCGAGCTCTCTTCTTTCGAGGAAATAGTCAGCTCTTAATATATCGAAGTTGGGAAGCTCTAATCCTGAATCGAGGGGCATGGCACCGCCAACAATCATCCTATCGTAATGGGTATATACAAAATTGATCTTGCCTTTCTCGAAAAGACTATCCAATAGAAAGTTCTCCCGTATGCGCTCCGTAGTGTACAGTTTGTAATCGTCGGGATGAACGGCATAAACCTGTTTCATTCTTTGCTTATTTCGTGCAAAATAAATCTAAAGATGCCAGCTATTGGTGACCATTTTACGGAAACGTTGCCAGACTGGCCAAAAGGCTCCGGCAAAGAGTAATAGCTCTCAAATAGTATTTAAAAACTATAGTTCTAATGGCTTAATCACTCATTCAATTCAATAACTTCATCGCTCAATTGGTAAAAGATGAATGTAAAGATTGAAGAATCGTGGAAGGAGGTGTTGGAAGACGAATTTAAGAAGCCCTATTTCAAGCAAATTGTTGAGCATCTTAAAACCGAGAAGGAACAGGGTAAAACTATTTACCCTCCCGGTCCGCTCATCTTCAACGCATTCAAACATACGCCTATCGATAATGTCAAGGCGGTGATATTGGGTCAAGATCCTTACCATGGCCCCGGGCAGGCAATGGGTTTAAGCTTTTCCGTTCCGAAGGGAGTTCCTCCCCCACCTTCGCTTATCAATATTTTTAAAGAGTTGAGCGACGATGTTGGTGTACCCATCCCTAAGACGGGCGATCTGACCCCGTGGGCCGACCAGGGAGTGATGTTGCTAAATGCTTCACTTACCGTCCGAAAAGGGGAACCAATGAGTCATTCGAAGATTGGCTGGCATAAATTCACCGATTGCGTCATCTCGAAGATTTCGGAACTTAGAGAGAATGTAGTGTTCTTATTGTGGGGAAAGTTTGCACAGGAAAAGAGAGAGCTGATCGATACGAAGAAACATCACATTCTTAAGGCTGCACACCCTTCGCCATTGTCAGCGAGTCATGGCTTTTTCGGTTGCCAACACTTTTCGAAAACGAATACCTATTTAATGAAGAATGGAATTGATCCTATTGATTGGGCAATCCCCCTGTCCCCCTAAAGGGGAGACTTAGGTCGGACAGAACTTTGTTTTACGGATATGTTTTGAAGGAAAGTGATGGGCAGTCCCTACTGGTTTGGTGGAACGTTAGGGAAAGCAGGAATGATAAATTCTCAATTTTGCCTTAAAGGACTGTTTTGATATGGTAACAATGATTCCATTCGATTTAAAACTTGAGACCAAAGATGTCCTTCTGCGGCCGATGGAGGAAGATGATTTTAATTTCTTCCTGCCGCTGGCACAGGACGAGCAAACATGGGCTTATTTCACTTTGAACCTGGCAGATATTAATGACTTAAGGAGGTGGATGGATATGGCTTTTGCAGACAGGGCTGCGAACACCAGGAGACCATTTACAATAATACAGAAGTCGTCAAACAAGGTAGCAGGGAGTATGAGCATGGGAAATATTTCAATGCCTGATCTTCGACTTGAGATCGGGTGGTCTTGGCTGGGCAAGGATTACAGGGGAACGGACATTAACAGGCAGTCGAAGTACCTGATGATGAAGTATGCGTTTGATAAGTTGGCGTTTGAGCGGGTTGAATTCAAGACCGATGTTTTGAATGCAAGAGCGAGGAAGGGATTAGAGAAGATCGGGGGCAAAGAAGAAGGAGTGCTGCGAAGTCACATGACCATGTGGAATAACCGTAGAAGGGATTCTGTTTATTATAGTGTTTTGAAAAATGAATGGTCTCTGTTAAAAAAAAGCATATTTGCAGATTTGGAGAATGAAGATCATTAGAAATATCCTGGGCAAATTGTTCGCAGTGTGGGCCTTGATTGTTTTTGCGGGCTCATTGCTCATAGTTGCCATACCCGTTTGGATCACTGCTATATGGAAAGAGCCGAAAAGAACGATCAACGCGTTTTATATTTTCCGGGCATGGATGACTTTCTTTTTTGTATCAAGCGGAGTAAGACGCATTGTTAAAGGAAGGGAGCATTTCAAAAAAGGCGAGAATTACGTGGTGGTATGCAATCACAATTCTTTTATGGATGTTCCTCTTTCTACCCCTGCCATACCGGGTCCAAATAAAACCATTGCCAAAGCGGAGATGGCAAAGATCCCTGTGTTCGGGATGATCTATAAGCGCGGTAGTGTGCTGGTGGACCGGAAGAATGAGGAAAGCCGTCGACGCAGTTTTGCAAAGATGAAAGCTGTGCTTGAAATGGGATTGCACATGTGTATTTATCCCGAAGGTACCCGGAATAAAACTTCGCAACCCTTACAGCGGTTCCATGATGGAGCATTTAAGCTGGCAGTAGAGACAAAAAAACAGGTTATACCTTCCTTGATCTTTGGCACCACTAAGGTTTTGCCACGAAAGGGCTTCTTCTTCTGGCCGCACAAAGTAGAAATGCACTTCCTGCCTGCGGTAAGTGTAGAAGGAAAGACGTCGCATGAATTAAAAGAAGAGGTGTTCACTATTATGCAAAATTATCTTTTAGATAGTGGGCACTGGAAGCCTGGCAACCAGCCTGGTCAATAATTATAGAAATAGCGAGTGCGGTTGACTCTTAAATCCTGGAGTATGGATGACTTCGGACTGATGGAAATATTGAAGTACCTGTAAGCCCCGATTGGAGTCACGTTCACAGACAACTGCCAGCAGTGCATATCGCGGGATACCGACATGGTGAACATGGTAAGCTTGAGGGTATTGAAGTCATAATATCCGCTCGTGCTGAACATCCATTTCGGTGTAAGGCTAAAGGTGTTATTGAAAGAAATGTTGGAGTTGATATCGGACTTTATTTTTCTGTTTTCCACTCTCCGTGAGAAGACCAGTGAATAAGATAAATTAATTGACCATGGTATATTGAAATCAACGAATTCTGAGGGATTCCGATTCACATATTGCTGCATGCTCTGTTCATCTCCAAGCATGGCAGGATCTGAAATCTTTCTGCCGGTAACGTTCGTTGGCTGAGAACCTTTCTTACTGTCCCTGGGCTTACTTTGGAAGCTGGTGGACATGGACACACTTCCCGTGCGAATCGTACCCAAGCCGAACTTACCTCCCTGCCAGGCATAGAACCTGGTATCTCTAAGGAAGCTGTCCTGGCGATACGGTGTATATAAGCCCTGCGCTGTAATACTCAATTTTTCAAAGAGCGTAGTGCGGATATACAGGTTGAAGGGCATTAACCTCATAGAGTCCTGGAGGAAATTGTACCCGCTAGTGAAGCCAAAACCTTCGATCAGTCGTATTTTTTTATCCTTATTTTGCTTGTCGGCCGTATCCTTGTTAGCCCCGATCTTTTTCATCTCGAGGTTATTATCTATACCGAATGTCGCGCCCCCGAATCGCCCGTATCCATAGCCACTGAATAAGCCGCTTAGTTGTGGCAGTTGATTGATATAGCCTGTTGAATCTTTGATAACGTTGTAGTACTTCTTTGAGAGGTTCGGCCGATAGTTAATATTAAAACTTGGGCGCATGGTATGACGGATCAATGTCCTCCCTTTGTTGAAGGCGAACGTACCGTATACAGCCGTATTAAAACCAACGCCGTAACTCATTTGCCGGTCGATGAATAATCCCTTTACGTTTGATACGGTATCGATTTTATGAGTAGTGGTATTGTATTGCCTGTCCACTCGGCGGGTTAACCAGGTCTCTTCGTAGGATACGAAGGGAGAAACGATCAAAGGTCCTAATGGAGGCAGTGAAGTTGATATCGGAAAACGATGCTGAGCGCCCCATTGAAGTGTATCTAAAAGGTGGGAAAATGAATTCTTTGCCGTATCGTAGAAAGAAAGCTGGTTTCGCCCAACCATTGAATAACCGATACCAATCTTTTCGTACCATTTTGCCGTACCAGCACGTTGTTTGTTCTCGAACGGATATAAGGTACTGACGGTAAATCCCGCGTCGGGCAACATTAGGTTAATAAGGTGCGTGTTATTATTCTGGTTGTGGTTGGCCGACAAAGTCAGGTTGAAAGGTTTTCCCTTCCAGGATTTCGAATAGGCAATCGATGAATTCAACTGGTTATTGAAATTACGGAAGGGATTGTTCACCACGTATTGGTTAAATTTTGTCGAGCCCGCGTTTACGTTGGCTGAAAAGTTAGTTCCCCTTGCCGCCTTAGGATCGATGCTGTGATTCCATGAAATATTGAAGGTCTTGGTAAGCGAGTAGTCGGGATCGCCTTTAAAATTGATCTTGGTATGTTGCAAGCTTAGGTTTAGCGAGCCCCTGTAGTGATACCTTTTACTATATGTGGGAATCAAGGATGCACTCCAACCTCCATAAGAATAGATGTTGGTGAGAAGCTTTACGTCTGCATGCTCATTCAATACATGATAGTATCCAAGGCCTTCAAGCCCGATACCGAATTGTTCTGTTACTGCGAACTGTGGAGCAAGGAAACCTGAGTGTCTCCCCGATTTGAGAGGAAAAACGCCGAAAGGCAAATAAAGAGGGATGGGCACGCCTTCAAATTCAGGGTGTACCGGACCCGTGACGGCGATTTTGTTGGTCACGAATTCGGCCCTGTTGGCCACAAAACCAAAGTGCGGTTCATCAAGGTCGCAGGTGGTCATGGTGACATGCTTAGCGAAAGCAATGCTATCGTTCACCTTTTTGATGTAAGGTGCATTGACAAACATTTCGCTTTGCTTGGTAAATGTGTTCCTTGTAAGACCCCTCTTGGTCTTAAAGTTATACTCTATAGTATCGCTTTGAAAGCCCTCACTCCCCTGTTGGAACTGCGCTCTTGCAACGGCGTTACCGAGGCTATCCCTGGCTCCAAAGGCGGTAAGAATATTTGTCTGCTGGTCGAGAATCACTTTTGGGGCCGTCAGTTCGATGTCCTTATAAGTGGTCTTTGTTTTACCATACAATACGAACTTCTTTTCTTTTACGAGCAACACGCCACTGTCGGATGCCTCGTAATTCACTGGAGCATCCAAAGTATCTTTTGAATATTTCAGGTGTAAGGTATCAACCGTCGGAGTTACAGAATCTTTTCCTGGAGGCAAGGTATCGGCGGTAGAAGGTCGAAGAGTATCGCCGAGGTTTAGCGAATCGCGGGTGGTAACAACATTTCTTTTCGGAGCAACAAGAGAATCTTTTTTGCTTCTCGGTATTGTATCAGTTGTTAAAGTGCTGTAAATTTCGCGGGGGGATATGCGACGGGCTTCGCTGTTTGCCGTTATTGCAATGCTAAAAGCAATTGCGACAAGGGAGTAACAGATTTTTTTTAAACTAAATTTGTACAGTTTTGTCATAAGCCCGTAACAAAAGTAAACGTTTGCAGATTTAATTATTTGTGAAAGAATTTACTGAACCGTCAAACAAAATCTGATATGCTGAAAAAAACTTTGCTACTATTATTATTTCCTATCTCGGCGTTAGTAGTATCTTCTTTATCGTCTTTCACCACACCCGGTCAAAAACCACAACAAAAAGAACAGGTTTTACGCACTATCATCATAGATGCGGGTCATGGTATTATGGCTGACGGAGGACATAATGGAGCAAAAGGGACGTATTCTTATGAGGATGATATCTGTTTAGCCGTTTCTAAGAAGCTGGTGGCAATGGTAAAGCAAGAATTTCCAGACGTTAAAGTGGTAGAAACACGGCCCGACAAATACATCGTTGCCCTTAAGGAAAGAGCCGACATTGCGAACGCAAACAAA
>DATDNL010000297.1:0-3074 GCA_036518315.1 Flavisolibacter sp.
TAAAGGTTCATTTGGCCACTTCGGATCTGAATAAATTTCGTCGGCATGCTGCTGGAACGGTACGTCGAAGAACAGGGAGTGGTGAACTACATTGTTTAACTTCTTATTTAACCCTACATAGTACAATAAACACGAAGGTGCCAGCACCTTTTTGTCCCAGTAACTCTCGTTGTAGCTTCGATGACTTTCAGGTACCAGGTTGAATTCGGTGAAATGGTAGTCGGCCCCACTGATGATGACATCCGCCTCATATTCTCCTTTATCGGTAAGAAGCTTTTTGGCGCTGCTCTTCTCAATGATCATCTGCCGCGCAGCTTCATCAAAATGGAATTTTGCACCTTGCTCCTCCGCGAGCGCCTGCATGGCATCGACCACCTTATACATCCCCCCTTGCGGATACCATGTTCCACCTACAATGTCTGCATAGTTCATCAAACTATACAGTGCAGGTGTGTTTTGTGGAAGGGCACCAAGAAACAAAACCGGGAACTCCATCAACTGCCGCAGTCGATCATTTTTAAAATGACTCGCCACGTGCGCCCGGATAGACGTGAACACATCCAACTTAAATACGTTCTTCACTACGGACCAGTCGAAGAACTCAGTCAGCGATTGACCGGGTTTGTAGACAAGGTCGTGAATGCCAATCTTGTATTTTACAAAGGCTTCCTTTAAATAGTGATCCAGCTTTGCGGCACTACCCTTTTCTATTGATTCGAAAAGCTGTTTTAATTCTTCGTAGTTGGCCGGAATGTCAGAAAAATCCTCTTGCCAGTAAACACGGTAAGAAGGATCGAGACGGACCAGGGAATAATAGTCCTCCACCCTTTTGCCAAATTGCTCGAAGAAGCGCTCGAACACGTCGGGCATCCAGTACCAGCTTGGCCCCATGTCAAACGTAAAGCCTTGCGCTTTTAATTGCGCCGCCCTGCCCCCTGCAGTCTTATTTTTCTCGATGACGGTTACATCCCAGCCGGCCTTCGCCATAAAGGCGGCCGCTGAAAGACCGGCAAATCCGGCACCGATTATGACGACTTTCTTGCTCAACGGTCTAATTGTTTTTGCAGGGTTTTCTTGGCAAAATGAATTCGGCTTTTGATGGTGCCCAATGGCTCATTTAAAGCGTCGGCTATTTCGTGGTACTTGTACCCTTGCAGGTAAAGAAGACAGGCCGTCTTAAAGATAGAAGGAAGTTTGTGTATAGCAGCTTCTATCTCGCGCAACCTGAGATTAAGTTCCGAAGAGTTTTCCTGGAACGTCTGTGAATACCTGACGGTATCCATCACCAGTTGCTTCCGTGCGTTCCTGCGGTAGTCGTTGATAAAAATGTTCCGCATGATGGTGTACAACCAGGCTTTGATATTAGTACCCTGTTCATACTTCTCCCGGTAAGCGAAAGCCTTATACAGGGTTTCCTGGCAAAGGTCCTTTGCTACTTCGTGGTCGCGGGTGAGCGAAATGGCAAAGGGTTTTAAGCTCTCCGACTGGTTTAACACGAGGCTGTTAAATTCCGTTATGCTCATTTTGTTTAAAGATTTCTACGACAAACTTAAACAATATTCTGTTTAATAAAAAAATAAAATTGTTAAACAGAATACAACAAGCTTACACGGATTTTATAAAGGAAATCACCTCTTCGAGGTGTTGGAAGGCTATTGCGTTGGAAGGCAAAGACTTAGTTAAACTGCGAATGGCGGAGCCGGATAACAGAATTTTCGTTTGGGAGAATTTCTTTGAAAGTTCAGACAGGTATTTAGCAAGATCGTGCCTGCGGGGGAAGGACGTCAGGTGTAGGTAGAGATATTCGGGTGCCTTGTGCTCAAAAAGGAACTGAACATCCTTCAAAGGCACGCTCGAACCGAGATAGATGACCGGTAATTTTTTCTTGCGAAGCAGGTAGTATACAAACAATAATCCCATCTCGTGATGCTCCTCCTCTGGAAGGAACAATAAAAAAACGGGTTCATGTTTGTGAGCCAATGGAAGGCTGTCAATAGCACTAAGGATCTTTTGCCGCACGATGTTCGAAACAATATGTTCCTGTACCGGTAGAATATGATTGGTATGCCAAAGTATACCCACCTTTTCAAGGAAATAAAAGATGATCTCTGTGATGGTTCTTTCAATCCCGTATTGGCTGATATGATCGTTGAGAAGTCTTTCAAAATCGGTGTTCCTCATGTCGATCATGTAGCCGATCATTTTATTCACCAGTCTCTCGTTGAAGGCTTCTTCGTGCGACAGATTCAACACGGCCTTCTTTCGATCCTCGTGACTCATCGAATCGATCTTCGAGATCTTGAATCCATATTTGTTAAGGAGCGCGACGGTAAGTAATGTTTTCAATTCCTCATTACTATAACGTCGGATGTTGGTGTCGGTGCGTGAAGGATTTAAAAAATGATAGCGTTGCTCCCAAATACGTATCGTGTGGGCTTTAATGCCCGAAAGGGCTTCCAGCTCTTTGATGGTAAAACTCATTGCACCTATTACAAATGAAACAGTGTTTTGTTGAATTAAAGTAAATGATTTTTAATCAAAGCTGAATCACGGAGGCGATTCAGTTGGCTGGAGGATAGCTTCTGCAACTGCACCAGGTGTTTATGGTGGTGAAGGTCTGTGCCGGCAAGGTCGTAATAGTTTTTCCCGAGAAGATAGTCCGCGAGTTGTTGCACCGTTTCTCCATAATAGCTTGAAAGAGCAAGAAGATTGAGCTGGAACCAGCAACCGGCATCTTTTAGTTGATCAAAGATTTCCGTCCGGCGTCCGAGATAGGTGTAGCGCTCAGGGTGGGCTAACACGGGCTGGTAATTCTGCATTTGCATTTCAAAGAATATCTCCTGCCAATCAACCGGCATGGCTATCATGGAAAACTCAACAAGCACCAGGTTTTGGCCAATGGTAAGCAGGGGAACCTTGCTTTTAAGTTGTTGGACAAAATGTTCGTCAATGAAATATTCGGCGGCGGCCTTGAGCTCCAGTTCAATGCCTGCACTCTTGATAGCGGCATCCAGTTCTTCTTGCTTTGCTAAAATGATCCCAGGAGTGTTAGGATAGATATCCGATAACACATG
>DATDNL010000298.1:0-3609 GCA_036518315.1 Flavisolibacter sp.
CGGGGCTGAAAAAGAAGCGGAACCCGAACTTTCGCAACTGGCAAGAGGTAAGGTAATGTTTCATGTCGAGCACTTCTCGCAGGTAATACGCTCCCAGTTCGCTCAGCGATTCACCCACCTTATGCGTTGCAGCCGGCGCATCGTGTTCTCTCTTTTCCAAGACCAGGATGCTGGTAGTCGGCCTGAGCTTATTTATTTGGAGAGCAAGGCTGAGTCCTGCGAGACCGCCGCCCGCAATTACCACTTCATAAGCGGTGCTTTTATCCTTAAACATATAAGCAGTTTAGAAGAGTGTGTTTTGAAGTTAGACCAAAAAATCGGGAGAAGCCAAAACGTTCTATCGGATTCCCGTATCCGCCTGGTACAATAAATAGAACGGAAGGAAAAAGTATCGAATTCGCAACCTGATACACGCAAGCGTGTTGTTAAATTGAACCAAACGATTATTTCAGTTTATTATAGTGTCTTAAATTGTATTTTTATATACAACAGAACAATATGCGGCTCCTTTTAGTCTTTATGTTAATTACGTGTTCTCTGCTATTGCAGGCCCAATCCTTCAGGGGTAGTAAAAGGGACAGTAGCTATTTTCCACATCTGCAGACTAAAAAATGGTTTGTCACTTCATACAGCAATGTTGGAATTGGTTTTGGTGTTGCCAGGGGAGGCACGGCAACGATCATGTCCGCTCCCATTGGTTTGCAGCTAAACCGGAAGCTGAATGAAAACCTTTATGCCTTCACTGGTGTTTCTCTCGCGCCCACTTACATGAGTTTAAATCAACCCTTTCTAACTCCTGGCTTTAAATCGAATGCGATGAACGGCTACAAGGCCAACTACTTTGGCCTGACTCCGTCGGTCAATATGGGATTGATGTACGTAAATGATGCCAAAACCTTTTCGGTGTCGGGAAGTATAAATGTTCAAAGAAGCAATTATCCTATGCTTCCCTATTCGCCTCTATATATGCAGCCCACAAATGCTTTTACTCCAGCGCCAACGTACAGATAATTCACCGCTCCGTCAGTGGGTAAGCAACGGGACTATTTTCTTCTCTTTCTAAAAAAAACAGCTTTCAGCAAAAAGCCTAAGGCGACTCCCATCACAAGGTGCTGATAGGCGTGCGCAGGTATGAACCTTGTTCCTTGAGGACCTATCTCAAAAACGCCTTTGGCCCTTGCATACATGCCACCACCACCACCTGCGCCTTCTCCAACGGGGAATGGCTTTTCGGACGATGGGTCGTGGAATTTCTTTCCTCCTTCACCGTAACCACCTCCGAACCCATATGCAATCCGGGCCACGGGGATGACTTTTTTATCTCCTACTTCAATGGGTTCTCCGAAAACATTCTTTACAGAAGCAGTCTGGCCAAAGCCGGAAGCAATTCTTTCGATGAAATTGTCTGCCATAGTCAACGATTTAGATTCCGAAGTTCAACCCATTTTTTGAATTTATTAATGCCGGCAGTCAGTCGTTTTGACCGGTATAATGACCAATGTGACAACAATATTATTAGATGCAAACGTTCGTTTTGGTTTGCTTCAGAACCTTATCTTTTCTGCCATTCGAAAGCAGACTGGTAGTCCGATGAGCATGGAGATGGATAAACGGGGTTAGTTACCAATTACCAGATTATTGAGTCTTTGCTCAAAATTGCTAATGACGTGGCTACATAGCTCCATCTTATTGACAATCTCTTCGGGAGAGAATTTGTGTGCATCACTTTTCGGAAAGGCCTTTATGTATTGAGGTATTAAACCCTCTCCCGTACATTTCCACATCTCCTTACACAGGAAATAAAAGTTCACATGGTACCAGCCGTACGTCGGTATGCCATCGTTACCCCAATTGCTATTAAACGATTCTACAGAGGTATGCGTTGGCTTTATATTGTCACGATAGAGTTGGCAAAACAGATCAAATGCTGGCAATATAGAGGGCTTGTTCTTTTTGAAATATTGATAGGCAAAATACGAGGCCATCCATTCGTTTGTGAAATAATCCGGGTATTTGGCACCGGATAAGGAATTAAAGAAATAATGGCCCACCTCATGAACGGTGTAGAATTCTAAAAATGATTCTACGATTTGGTTCCCGGAAACCTTATTAAGGTGTATCGCTTATTGAGTGGCTTTCTTGAAATCCTGCATGCCATATACGTTTTGAAAGCTTTCGAAGTTCATTCCTGAATGCATGAAGACCCATCCCCTGTGACTGAATATAATTCCATACGGAGCCATCTCACCAGGCCAGTGGACCGAATCTAAAACCGCCATTTTAAAATGAAAGGGAGTACCAAAGATCTTTTCATAATAGTTGGCTGCCGATGTTGCGAGAATTTGCAGCCTTGCTGCGACAGACTTTTTGCCCGGAGTATAATAGGTAAGAACCTTACCCGGGAGAGAATCGGGCCCTGTAGCGCGAACGAGCGAATCCAGGTTTTGTCCAAAGGCAATTTGCGTAACCAATAAAAAAGCAAGGAGTGTTTTAAGGCTGGTCATCGTTTTGGTTTTATTTCAATTATATACGGGGGCAATAGCTTTTAACAAACGGTCATTGCACTAGCGCATTTGTCCCGCTATTCCGCTAAAGATATTATGCGTGCTTAAAATTCCAAAGCTGCAAATACATCTTATTCGGCTGCGGAAAGGGATACATTCTTCCTCGGTGAATCGGTGTCATTATACAAAGCCGCCTGCGTGATGCAGGCGGCTCTTTGCATTCGATAAACTTTAGCGATCCGTATACCGAATCGGGACTTTATTATCGTCGGTACCTAAATCTGTCCATAAGGAGGTTGCCATTGTCGCGAGGTCCGTGGAATATCCGGCAAGTTGGGACAACAATTTTCTTTGATCCGGTGGCATCTTCTCGTCGCCGGCGAAATGCGCCATCACTGCATTTCGGAATAATGGAGAGGCAAAATCAGTAAGCGGTGCCGGAACGCCAAATTGATTCGTGAGTACATAATTAAAATACCCGTCAAGGTGCTGTGAAAGGAAAACATGCGAGTAATCCAAGAAGCTCATATTCCCCGGAAGGGTTGCTGAAATGGATGTAACCGTGTAAGTACTGATGTCGAGATTTTTATTCTTCATCATTACAATTCTAAAGGGGCTCGGCGGCGTTACCAATGAGCCGGTTTCGATGTCAAATAACTGGTTACCATTGTGTACATAGGGAGTGATGTCGTTAGCATGGTAGTGTCCTGTAAAAATAATTTTCAGTCCTGCGTCGGCAAGTTGGCTGGCTATATTTTGCCAGTCGTCCACTACATAACCCGGGTCCATATATGACTGGCCACTGTAGTGCTCAACAAGATTATGGTGCATCATGCCCAACACTGTAATGTTCTGCTCCTTTGCCTGCGCAAGTTTGGCAAGGGCCCATTGGAGGGTTGATGGTTTAATTCTCCCCGCCCAAATATCTCCCTCGGGTCCATACTCTTCATACCTACTGGCATCAATGACAAGGATCCACAAACCTTTGAAAGGTTGTGCCAGGTAGCTAAGGGATTGAGCATCTCTTTCTACGGCATTATTGTAACCAAAGTTGCCATAAATGGATGCAAAGTCGGCTGCCTGTATGGTCGCTACGGGGTAAGAG
>DATDNL010000299.1:0-2897 GCA_036518315.1 Flavisolibacter sp.
TGCCATCAGCATCGATGCCCAAACCGTTTGCACCATTAAACTGGGCCAATAGTCCTTCGCCGTCGCGATAACCAACGATACTCCCAGCAATAGTAGTGACCTCGCCTATCGGTGAAATTCTTCGAATACGATCACCGTCGCTTACAAAGAGATTCCCTTCGCTGTCAATTACCATATCAGCTATTTCTTCAAAGCTGGCTTTTGATGCATCTCCATCCTGGATTCCATACCGGTCGCCGCCAACAAACGTAGTAACCTGCCCGCCAGGAGTGATTTTACGGATGCGGTTCCAATCAGCAACGAATAAGTTACCCTCCCTGTCGATTACCAGTCCGCTCAGAGAAAAGAATTCCGCAGCTGCTGCACTGCCGTTAGCAAATCCTGCATTCCCATTCCCTGCTATGGTCGTTACAAATCCTGTCACACTGATTTTTCGAATACGACGGCTATCCAGGTCAGCAACAAAGACATTACCATTAAGGTCTACAGCAATACCGGAACATTCGCCAAATCTTGCCGTATCTGCCCTGCCGTCAGTGTAGCCGCGAACTCCGCTACCAGCCAATACACTAACCAGGCCACCAGGGCTGATCTTCCGGATTCGGAAATCATGAATATCGACGGTGTAAACATTTCCGATGACATCACTCGTCAAACGGATCGGTATCGCATATCCCGCATTCGAACCGACACCACTTGTCGTGTCCTCCCGGTCGAAGCCGGCGAACGTTGTTAGCTGCCCGTTGGAGATCTTCCTGATTCGATGGTTTAGGGCGTCCGCTACGTACAGAACCCCGTTAGAAGCATACGTTATATCACTCGGAGCTTTCAATCGTGCTTGCAAAACCGGGCCGTCTGCAAACTGTGCTGAGCCATCGCCGGCGACGGTCGCCACTGTCCACCCTCTATTGTCACCAGTAGATTGTGGATGTTGCACATTCTTTTTGCAGGAAGTTGCGAAAAGCAATGTAACCGTCATTAGGTATAGCTTATTCATGACTGGAATTTTGTCCACGACCTCACTGTCAATAATAACTATAATGAGTTGCCACCTGTATTGGTCCCTGCCCGTTGCCTCCTTTGGTTTGGTTTACCAACGAATACTTTACAATCGGTAGATCGTTTCGGTAGTCATAGCTGTTCTGGACTTCATAATCATTCACAATGCTCGTGATTCGCTCTCTCGCTGGGTTGTTCTTTTGCAGTTTCACTTGGGGAAGAAACAGGTAAGACCCGAAGAAGTCCTTCAACAATACAATATCATCCACATTGGTTTTGTTATCATAGTCGAAAAACTCTTCCTTACTGGACCAGGTTAACTCGCCGCTACCAGATGGATAATATAAATTCAGCGTAGAAAGGTTCCCATCAGCAAAATAGGCAAGGTCGGCTCTTTTTATAACATCGACCGACCCATTCGCAGAGTATTTATACCAGTACGCCTGCGTCAGTTGATTCGCGGAATTGTATGAAAACTGGTATTTGAACACCAAATCCCCCTTAGACGAATATTCCATGATGGCCGAAACCTGGTCATTTGCATTATAACTATACACAAGCGAATTAGCGTCCGGCTCATTGATCATTTTTTTCACTCGCTTGTTCTCATATTCAACGTCGTAAACAAAAAGTTGTGAAGCGAAGCTGATTTTTTTCACATAGTGCGATGTGTCGTATTCAAAATGAAAATAAGGGGCGGGCAGATGCTCTGCTTCCATATCTTTTAAAAGCACAGGCCTTGCATCATCCACTGCTGTTTTCGTTGGTGAATTCACCAGCGGCTGGTCGCCTTTATTGCAACTTATGAATAGAATCGTTAATGCTAGAAAGCCGAAAGAAACTTTGTTCCTCATTAGTTCGTTTTTATAAATAGTTTTAAAGTCCGGTAAATATTTCTTGACATTCCAAACGTCAACTTAGAACTTTAAGTTGCTTATTAAAATACAAGCTTTCCCTCCGGTTGCTTTCAATCTCCTAATGGAAAAACGAATAGTCTACATGTCTTTCATCTGGTAAACCGGGTCAGCTCATAAAAAAAGCAGGTAGTGGAAACCACCCGCGTGTTGAATCGATTTGAGATTCACATGAGAAGAATATTGCTACCGAAAAGCCCGGAGGATTTGCTATGTCATTTGTTTCATAGTACAATTATTTGCGACCTTTTACTTCGCTATTGAGTAACTCACTTGATGAGGCCTTACCGCCCTATAGTATATCCCATTTCTTTCGACAAATCTTCCGATCCTTCCTTTAAAGCAGTCGCAAACAGCGACGGGTTTCTTTTCTTCTTCGAAAAGAAATAGAATATCCTTTTTAAATACCTCATTTCAACCAATCAACTGCAAGTAAATCAAAAGCCTCCCCTTATCGTTCGCCATCTACCCACTGGTAGATATGTCTTCATGAATCGGCCTACCTGGCCGGCAAGCGGCGAAATCACCTCCTTTGGAAAAGCTACGGCATGAACCGATTAACAGGCCGCCGTTTAAGCAGCCGTCGTTGGATCAATAATAGTGGAGACTTCGCTAACGAAACTAGCGGGATACTGACTCTGACTAACATGAGCCAGTACGATCTCCCTATTGTCTGCCAGGTAAACACAATAGATTTTATCAGGGGTCACAAAACTGTTTATCCACTGAACCTTCGAACCCATACCATCGATCACCTGGCAAAATCCCTGTGCTACAGTCTTAAGTTCATCAGGGTTAAGCAGTCCCACATTGGGGACAAGCCTTTCGATTACATATTTTGGCATAACATGATAAGACCCTACTCTTTTGGCTTTTCGGTTACTCCCCGTTTATTCGAGTGGTTTCAGGTCTCCACTTTTGAGTTGAACTCAATAAAGTGACTCATGTGCATATGAAACTTATCGTTAAAACTCTTTTGAAAAA
>DATDNL010000300.1:0-4856 GCA_036518315.1 Flavisolibacter sp.
AAGGGCAATAACATGTGACGCCAGCAAGGGATTCTTTTGCAGCTTTTGATAGGTTGCCTCTTTATATTTTTCCCCTGCAGATTGTTTATACATCTGACACTGGAATTCAGCGAGCTTTTTTAGTCCATCTCCAGTGAAGACCACAAAGTGCCATGGTTCCGTATGTCCATGATTAGGCGCCCATGTAGCATTCTCTACTATTTGCTGCACGATTTCGTCGGGTATGTGTTTGCCTGCCTCGAATTGATCCGGGAATACAGACCTCCTATTGCGCATCAGGTTATTGATCTCTTCTACGTTGTACTTCATCGCTCAAAATTGAAGAATCATCTTGAAACTGCCTAGGTAAAACATGTAAAATTCCGACACGACTATTTTCGTAGAACACTCGTATTCGTCCGTTTAAAGCACTCAAGCATATGCTGATATAGTTTGCCTGTTTCTTCCGCGATTTTCTTTCGTCTTTTGACATAAATCGTTTCACTGATGAAGAATTTTACCCTTATCCTCCTGTGTGTTTTGTCAACAGCGTTTACCTATGCGCAGCAGCAAGGAAAGATACTTGTTAACATTGTTAACGACCATGATTCGCCGGTGGAAAATGCCACAGTTGAATTACTTAAAACTAAAGACTCCTCCTTACTGAAAACTTCTTTATCCGACAACCGGGGTATGGCTGTGTTCCAGGATGTGACATTTAACTCCTACTTGATTCGGGTAACATCTATTGGCTTCATAACGACTTATACAGAACCATTTGATTTGGATGCATCTAACAGTTCGGTCCTTTTACCATCAATAAAGCTCAGGTCAAGGCCGTCATCCCAGATGCAGAATGTCACCGTTTCTGCATCGAAACCTTTTATCCAGAAACTGAACGATCGCATTGTTGTAAACGTTGCGAGCAGCATGGTGAATGCGGGAAGCTCGGCTATTGAAGTACTCGAAAGGTCTCCCGGTATTACGATCGATCAAAACGACAACATTAGTTTAAGAGGAAGGGCGGGTGTTGTTGTGATGATCGATGGTAAGCCAACACCCATGTCAGGACAGGACCTCGCCAATTATTTGCGCAGTTTACCCAGCAGTGCTATTGACCGGATCGATATTATTACTAACCCTTCTGCGAAATACGATGCTGCGGGCAACTCGGGCATTATCGATATAAGAATGAAAAAAGATCAGCGCCTTGGTGCAAATGGAACAGTAACGGCAGGATACGGGCAGGGTGTGTATTCGAAAACAAATGCCGGTACTACGTTCAATTACAGGAACAAGAAGGTGAATGTGTTTGGCAATTACAATTATGGGTATAGGGAAAACCTTAATCATCTAATTATCAACAGGAATTTTTATGATAATGGAGTTTTTAAAGGTTCGGATGATAAGGACAACTATGCCTGGATGCCTTTTACTTCAAACACAGCAAGGATCGGCGCTGACTTTTTTCCTTCCCGGAAAACGATCATAGGCTTTGTTGTCAATGGAAGCTTTAATGGTTTTCGAAGGGATGCTAATATTACCACGATTGTAAATGACACGTTGAAGCAACCCGACTACAAATTTCTTTCGTTGGGTACCAATGATGATCATTTTAAAAATGCGGTTGGCAACATCAACTTCAAACATACATTCGACACTGCGGGCAAAGAACTAACCGCTGACATAGACTATGGTATTTTTAAAACTTCTTCTTTAACAAGAACTGCCAGCCGTTTTTATAACATGGATGGTGCTTCACGAGGGGACGATGATATTTTGGACGGCAACCAACTTGGAGACCTCAGATTTAAGACCGGAAAGATTGATTATGTAAATCCATTCGGCAAAGGCGCCAAGCTGGAAGCAGGATTCAAAACCAGCTTCGTTTCGTCTGACAATGATGCGAAGTTCTGGCAGATTCTTCCCGGGGGGCCTGAAGTTGATTCGGGTAAAACCAACCGCTTCTTTTACAACGAGAATAACAATGCAGGATATATCAATGTCAGCAAAGAATTTAAAAAATATAACTTCCAGCTCGGCCTTCGTGGTGAGCAAACAAATCTTAGTACAAGGCAAGTGCAAGGAGACAAGCGTTATAAGAACGATTATTTCCGACTGTTTCCGAGTGCTTTTTTCAATTACAAGTTAACAACAGATCAAACGTTGGGTATCTCTGTAAGCAGAAGAATCGACCGTCCCAGTTATAGCCAGTTAAATCCATTCCTGTTTCAGATCGACCCGACAATTTATGGCACTGGCAATCCTTATTTAAAACCAGAAATGACCTGGTCTTACGAACTGAATTATACTCTTAAGGCTATGAATTTCACATTGGGGTATAGTCATACCACCGATGTTCAAAATATTGTTCTTTCAAGAATCAAGGATGTCATTCCTGATTTTGTGATCAAACCCGGAGAATCTGAAAACATTACCGTCCAGATACCGGTAAACCTTTCTTCATCTGATTATTTTGGCTTGACGGCCACCGCCCCGGTGAGGATTAGTAAACGGTGGAACATGATCAACAACCTGAATGTGTATTACAACAAGTTTAATGGGGATCTAGGTGGAGTGGCATTGGATAAAGGGGCGCCCTCAATGAGTGTGCGCACAAACAATAACTTCAGTTTCAATAAAGGTTGGGCGGCAGAATTCACCTTACATTATATAGCCAGTGGTCAATCGGGCTATATGAAGACAGCATCACAGTGGGGCCTTGCATTAGGAGGACAGAAAACGGTATTGAAAGGGAAAGGAACCATCAGGGCGAATGTAACTGACCTTTTCTGGACCAACTTGCCAGGGGGCACCGTTATTTACGAAGGCAAATATGTTGAACACTGGCACGCCTACAGGGACACAAGGGTGGCCAACCTAAGTTTTACCTATCGTTTTGGAAATAATAAAGTTCAACAGGCTCGCCGAAGGACGACGGCATCGGAAGAAGAAAGGCAAAGAGCCGGTGGTAATTAGTTTTCTCTTAAGCATATGCAGTTCCGAGGTCCCTTTTCCAGGGGGCTTTTTTATGCCTGTCTCGACTTCAGCAATTGGAGGTGTGGTTCGGCAATAGAAATAGAATGTTGACTTAGAAATTGCTTCAGGTGTTTGTAGAAATGACTGTAGTCGTAGTAACCGTAAGTTTTAAAATGAAAACTTTCCGGCGAGGCGGTAAGGTCTTCAATGGCTTTTCTGATCCTCATGATTTGCAAAGCCTGTTTGCTGTTGATGCTGGTGGTCGCTTCAAAATAGCGCTGTAAGGTGCGGGAACTGATATTGTACTGCCTGGAAAGATATTCAATTGAAACATCGAACTGATTCTTCTGCGAGCATTCGTTAAGAATCTTCGTTACTATCTCCACCTGCTTCAGGGAGCCGAGATGCTTTTGCACCACCTGGTCGTAGTAATCAGAAACGATGTCCATTCTTTGCTCAAAGGAGGCTGCCGATTTTATCTTGTCAACAATCTTCCGGTCGATCAGGTAGGCAAGTGGGAAGATGTATTCTTTGTACTCTGAGAAGTTTACCTTCTTCTCAAAAACGACCGGTGATACCTTGAACTTGATTCCGAAGATCTTATTCCCTTTCGAATGGTGACAGATCATGTTTTTGTGCCTCGGCAGAAAACCATCCGACTTCATTTCAAAGCTGTCCTCCTCCAGTTGCATCACGAAGGGCGTTCCAAGGTTAATGAGATAGGTATAGCCCACGTTTGGGAAAAGAGCATCCGAGAATCCTTCCGGGTGCTGTTCGTACAGTTCATCGAAGTCAGTCTCCCAAAAGAAATCAATAAACTGCGCCAACGACTTCCTTGCTTTCTTGCGATGGTAGCGATACTCGAAATGGTCTCTATGGAAAAACTCTACATGCTGCACCCTTCCAAATTATTCTTTTCTAAAAACATTTAAAAGTTAAAAACGCTTGTCACCAAAAACGGTACGGCCTAACTTCGCCTTTTTATCTGCCCATGACGGTCAATACTAAACAGAAGATCATTATTATCACGGCTCCCTCAGGGGCTGGAAAAACGAGTATTACGCGGTACCTGCTCAATAAATATCCGGACAAGTTGGCTTTCTCCATTTCGGCAGCGACACGTAAGGCAAGGGGCAATGAAAAGAGTGGCGTTGACTATTACTTTATGAGCGGGGAAGATTTCACCAACAAGATACAACACGACGAGTTCGTGGAATGGGAGATGGTGTACGAGGGCAAGTATTATGGTACGCTGAAGTCTGAGCTGGCAAGAATATGGAGTGAAGGAAAGATACCCGTTCTCGATATCGATGTAAAAGGAGCAATCCATGTGCAGCAGCAATACCCTGAAACGACACTCTCACTTTTTATAGAAGCACCGAGCGTGGACGAACTTAAACGGCGCCTCCAGTCAAGGGGAACCGAAAGCGAGGAATCTTTGAATGCGAGAGTCAATAAGGCTTCTTACGAACTTTCTTTTAAGCATTCTTTTGATCACATTGTTGTCAACGATAATCTCGAGAGGGCAAAGAAAGAGGCCGAGGATATTGTAACCGCGTTCTTCAACTCCTAAATATCAATAGCTGTTTCGAATTCCCTGGATAAATCTCTCTACAGCCTTTCGTACTTCGGAAGCCGAAGTATTATGGTTGTTCACCAGCACAGAAAAGATTAGCAGCTTATTCTTTTTCGTATATAGGTAACCACTTAGGGATACGACTCCAGACAATGTTCCTGTTTTTGCGAAGATGTAATTACTATCGGCAACAAAACGGCCTTCCAAAGTTCCTTCGTTGCCTGTGGGAAGAATATTCTTCATGCGGTCCATTCCAAAGTCGGTTCTCATCTTGTTGAGGATGAAAACAAAATCCTGTGGCGTGAACAAGTTGTAACGGCTT
>DATDNL010000301.1:0-5048 GCA_036518315.1 Flavisolibacter sp.
ATTCATGGCGAAAATTTCCTTTCATCTGGAACGAAATCCCTTTTCATATTGCTTACGAAAGCGACTTTGAATGGGTCGAGCAAACCATAAAGAGAGTAGCCACCAAAGAACTGGGCGATGATATGGCGGACGCGATTGAAAGATTTAAACAGCTGGTGAAGCAAACACCTGTTGATGAACTCGAGATCAAGGAATATCCATTCGTGGTCTTTCGTATAAATGCAAACACATGGGTGGAAGTTTCGGTGACTTATTTGGTGCATCCAAAGAAAGCGTCTGCCGTGAGAACCAGGTTAATCAAAGCGATAGTAAAGGAGTTGTTGAAAGAACCAGGCAGAGTAATGTTTCCCAACGGAAATTCGAGATAATTGTTCAATCGATTAAAAGAATCTCGACTTCGTCAGGAAAAGGGAACTTATTCAAAGGATTGAAGTCTACCTTCCAAAATTCCAGTTCAAAAAGTTTTTTGTTTTTATTTTCAGTCAATGTAATTATAACCATCTGACCATCTGTATCAATATATTTTACCTGGATTAAATCGCTAGCATGAATTCCACTGTTCAACCTTAAACTGCCCATGCCGCCGTCATCCATTTCAAAAACGTTCTCTGGAATGAGATATTCCGTCTCTTTGGAGATCTTTTTAAGTAAGCAGACTATCAGGTCGCGTTATTCCTGCCTAATTCGGCGTTCAATCATCTTATCTAATTTTACATTTACAAGTGGAACAGGTCAGATGCAATGACCGATCTAAATCCTATTCCACTCCCAAATATCCCTTTTCAATTCATCCGCAATCTTCACTCCGCATTGTTTCAAGGTCAATAAAATATTTCCGCGATGGTGGCCTTCATGCGCAATCAGGTAGCCAATGAAAGGGATCAACCCCTTCTTAAAGCTATTCACCTTTCCACCTTTAACCCAGCTCTCTAAAATGAACTCCTCGATCCCCTTTCCCGAATCCTCGAAGGCCTCATACAATTTATCCTTGTCGTAGGGCGCCTCTTTATCTATGACGCTGTATTTATTGAATATCGTTTTATCAACAACCTGCAGCCACTGCATGCGCACATTATGAAGGTGCACCAGTTGCTGGTATACCGTTCTGCCGCCCCTGCTCGACAAAGTCTTGTTCATCCCTTCATCGGCAATAAGTTCAATAAACAAGAGGCTGACTTTATTATTGGTTCGCCAGGCTTCAACCAGTTGCTCCTTCATGCAGTTGTTTTTAGCTATAAAAATAAAAATCCCGCCCCGATAAGACCGGGGCGGGATCAAATCAACGGTCTATAAATTATTTAGTGCTTGTTGATGTCTTTTTAGAACTCTTTTTAGAAGTCTTCTTGTCAGCCTTTGCGTCAGCTTTCATTTGCTTTGCTTTTGCAGCTTCAGCTTTCTTGTAATCGTCTGTCTTAGTGTAAGCATCCCATGCATCGGCGGCCAGAACTTCACCTGTGATGTGAATGATCTTTGGTTGTTGTACACCTGCCAACCTAATTGTGATGTCCTTTGTGAAAGGAGTAGGAGAAGCGGCATTGTAGCCAACTTTGATCTGGGACGTGCTGTTTGGGGCAACTGGCTCTTTACTCCACTCAGGAGTGGTACATCCGCAGCTAGCAACTACGCTTTCCAATACTACAGGTTTGTCACTCTTGTTAGTTACTGTGAAGAAAGTAGTAACAGGTACTCCTTGTTTGATCTTTCCGAAATTGTAAGTGTCCTGGTTGATGGTGATTACATCCTCAGCCTTCTGAGCCATTACAGCGAACCCGGTGACGAAAGTGGCGGCAAGTAAGAATAACTTTTTCATAATTGTGTTTTATTGAAGTTGTTGTTTTAAAAATTGAACAGAAGTGTTCGCGGGAGCCGAGCCTGGAGGTGCTTTCCAGACGTTTCCCTTTATTCTGATTTGTTTTGTTTGATTTCCGTTGTATGTGATCGTAACAAATTTTTCAAAATTTCCTTCCACGGCTGCATTATAGCCCACTTTTATCTTGTCTGTGCTGCCTGCTGGTATCGGTTCTTTGTTCCACTCCGGTGTTGTACACCCGCAACTCGCCTGCACATTTTCCAACTTCAGGGGAACAGCGCCATTGTTCGAAACCGAGAAGAAATGGTATACGGGTTTGCCCTGGGGGATGGTCCCAAAATCGTAGATCTCTTCTTTAAGAGCAAGAGGATCGGCCGGAGCCTGTTGATCCGTCTTAGCTGTTGTATTTACTGTCTGTGCTTTTAAACTATTAATGAGGAGAAAAGCAAGGCCGGCAATAAGGATTCTTCTCATAAAAGACGTTTTCTGGGAATCCAAAAATAAGTCAAACAACCCGGAAAGCATAGCCTATACAACAATTTGTGTTTTTTTAACGATGACGGTTTTCAACCCTATTTTTGCGAGATGGAAAATTCGTTCGAAACCAGCCATTCACTTGAGAATCTTTCGTTTGAAAGGTTCAGGGAAGAAGTACTGGCCGACTACCGTTGGGCCTGCATTAGCCGGGAAGCTAGCCTCCTGGGACGGAAAGAGGTGCTTACGGGTAAGGCCAAGTTTGGAATTTTTGGCGATGGTAAGGAAGTGGCGCAGGTGGCCATGGCGAAGTTTTTCCAGCCGGGCGACTTCCGATCGGGGTATTATCGTGACCAAACTTTTGGATTTGCAACAGGACTGGCCACCGTTCAACAGTTCTTTGCCCAACTGTATGCGGAGCCAAGGTTCGAAAAAGAACCCTTCAGTGCTGGCCGTCAAATGAGTTCGCATTTTGCAACACCCTTTGTTGATGCGGATGGCAATTGGCTTCCCCTGGCCCATACAAAAAACATTGTTGCAGATATTGCTCCTACGGCAGGTCAAATGCCACGTTCCCTGGGTTTGGCACTGGCATCGAAGAAGTTCAGGCAGATTGAGGAATTGCAGCAGTTTACCGACTTGTCAACAGAAGGCAATGAGGTCTGTTTTTGCACCATCGGTGATGCCTCCACCTCCGAAGGTCATTTTTGGGAGGCCGTGAACGCCGCAGGCGTTCTGCAGGTGCCCTTGGTTATTTTCGTTTGGGACGACGGCTATGGCATTTCGGTTCCTAAAAAATATCAGACCACCAAAGGTTCCATCTCAGAGGCCCTAAGCGGCTTCCAAAAGCAGGACGGAACCAATGGTCTCAATATTTACAAGGTTAAAGGCTGGGATTACGCAAGTATGTGCGAGGTGTTTGAAGAAGGCATCCGCCTTGCCCGGGAGACCCATACGCCGACTTTGTTTCATGTTGAGGAGCTCACGCAGCCGCAAGGACATTCCACCTCGGGCAGCCACGAGCGCTATAAGCCTTCTGAACGATTGGACTGGGAGCGGGAATGGGATGCGATCCGCAAAATGAGAGACTGGGTCCTTACCAATATGCTGGCCGACGAAGACGAACTCGATACCATCGAAAGAGAATCTAAGAATTTTGTTCGTAAGGCAAAACAGGATGCCTGGACCGAATTCGTTTCTTCCATAAAAGAACAGGTCACTAAAGCCGTCGACCTTATTAATGATGTTGCCTCCGCACTGCCTCAAGGGGCCGAGGAACTGCATCATCTTGCCAAAGAATTGTCTGCCAATCGTGAGCCCCTGCGCCGCGATGTGATGAAAACACTCAATGCAGCAATCAACGTGGCCGGCAATGATGCCGGTGAGTCACTAAGGCAGTACTATAGCGAATTGCAGCAGGAAAACAGTTCTTTGTATAGTTCCCACCTTTACAACGAAGGCCCTGCCTCCACATTGAAGGTGAAGGAAGTGAAACTCACTTACGCTCCGGATGCACCAACTGTCAACGGCTTTGAAGTGCTGAACAGGTATTTCGATCAGCTCTTTGCCACCAATCCAAAGGTCCTTGCCTTTGGTGAAGACCTCGGCTTTATAGGTGATGTCAACCAGGGCTTCGCCGGTTTGCAGGCAAAATATGGGGAAGAAAGGATCTTCGATACGGGCATTCGCGAGCTCACCATAATGGGGCAGGGTATAGGCCTGGCCATGCGCGGTCTCCGTCCCATCGCCGAAATTCAGTACATCGATTACCTCTTATACGGTCTGCAGCCATTGAGCGACGATGTTGCCACTTTACATTATCGTACCGTTGGACAACAAAGCTGCCCTCTCATCGTGCGCAGCCGTGGCCATCGCCTGGAGGGTATTTGGCATAGCGGTTCGCCCATGGGACTAATCCTCGGGTCTTTGCGGGGCTTGTATGTCTGTGTACCACGAAACATGACGCAAGCCGTTGGTATGTACAACACCCTGCTAAGAGGAATTGATCCCGGCATCATCATCGAATGCCTGAACGGGTATCGTCTTAAGGAAAAACTGCCTTCCAATCTTTTGGACTTTACGGTCCCGCTTGGCATTCCCGAAGTGATTAAAGAGGGCGATGACGTTACCATCGTTAGCTATGGTTCCACACTTCGCGTCGTAATGGAAGCAGCTAATACGCTTGAAAAGCAGGGTATCAGTTGCGAAATCATCGACGTCCAAACTTTACTTCCTTTCGATCTTCAGCATAAGATTCTCGACTCTTTAAAAAAGACCAACCGGATCATCTTCGTGGACGAAGATGTGCCGGGTGGGGGAGCCGCCTACATGTTCAACAAAGTCATGGAAGAACAGGGTGGGTATCGCTGGCTCGACGTAGCTCCAAGAACTATCACGGCCAAAGCCCACCGTCCCGCCTATGGCAGCGACGGTGACTACTTCAGTAAGCCCAACGCTGAAGAAGTTGAAGCAGTGATTAAGGAGATGATGAGGGAATAGTACACCGTGTCTTAGTGCTTGAATTAATTACATTACCTGGAAGGCCTCCCGGCTTGTCCGGCACAGCCTGCTATTGTCTAATCAACTAGTCAACTCAATCAACCAATCAACTAATGAAAAACCTTACTTCCATCACCACATTTTCCTAAAAAAAGTAATATTTTCCGTCAATCAAACTGACTGATAAATGATTAAACCAATTGTGGCGAGAGGATTGGGTTTTACTCTATTATTTTTTCTCTGTTTAAACTCATTTTCGCAAGGA
>DATDNL010000302.1:0-4769 GCA_036518315.1 Flavisolibacter sp.
GTGTCATGGGTCACGGTGTTCATTTCAGCCGCCTTTTGATTGCAATAGGCGATCGCGAAGTCGGTGGGCTCAGTACCGTTGCCGTTGGAGAATACAGGCTCGTATAGGATGATGCCGGTTTCGAGGGCATCGAAGATCTGCTCCAGGAAGGTTTGGGGTGAAAGCGTGATCATGGTTGGGATGAATCGTAAAGTTAGGGGATTTATGCCCCCTCCGACTCCCCGGGTGGGGGATAGATCCCAACACAGCTCCAGCTTGTTGAAGAGAACTTGTTTTATTGGGGGAGAATGTAGAACAAGGCCCCATCCGACTTCCCTCCGAAAGAGTCCGGAGTCCTTCGGACCGATGGAGGGCCCCCTCTAACTCCCCCGGTGGAGAGAACTGCACACAGCCCTCGCTTTTCGACGTGGCCCATTGAATTCGAAGAGTTTCTTTTATGGGTACAGCGGCTGTGGTTGTAGTTTGTTCCGTTTAGAGCCATTGGGTTCCTTTTTGTTCCTTACGGGTCAGTACAGAGCCGTAAGCGGAGAGCAAGGATTTGGGTCGTTGTAATTTGTGTGGAGTGCTTTGACATTGTGGATTCAACGAGAGTTGGATTAACAACTGTACTGTAGCTTCAGGGCCGTTTGGTGAAGCAAGTTAGCGAAGCAGGAATAGTAAAAGATTTTAACGTTTTCGTTGTACAATGGTCAGTGTTTTGAAAATAGCCTCCCGATATTTTTAAACACAAAACTTAACGGTATGAGAAAGGCAATACTTGCTTTAGCTGCTTTTATTTTCTTTAATACATCGTTCGCACAACTGGCAAAAAGAACGTGGCTGATAGGTGGAAACGGAATGTATACTAGTTCGAAAGCCAAATCAAATGGCGACTTAATAAATACATACCGAGGCTTGACGCTCGAGCCAAACATTGGTTATTTTGTGATAGACAAATTTGTCACCGGGCTTGGACTGAGCGGACGGTTTGGAAGTGGCAAATATCCACAAGTGGATGGCACTTCAACATACGATAAATGGAAGACAATTGGAGTAGGACCATTTGCCCGCTATTATTTTCTGAATGCAGAAAATACGGTCAACATTTTTAGCACCGGGAGCGCACTTTATTCGGTTAATACTAACAATAATACATCGGTAAAAAGTGAAGACTTTCATTATGCCTTTGGTGCCGGCGCTGAGGTGTTCTTTAATTCGGCAGTAGGCCTTGAACTTTTGCTAGAATACTATAACGACAAAGCCTTAAACTCCGATTGGTCAACATCAGGCCTTCAATTCAAGATCGGGTTTCAGTTTCACCTGGAAAAAGAATAGGGTCCCCAGTAATTTCGTTTATTTTGATTGTTTCGTTTATTTCGTTTAAATTTAGTGGTCAAAACATGGTAGGTATGCAAGAATTGGAACGAATGAGGAGGCCATCGAAGAACGAACAAAAAGTCGCCAGCCAGTCATACAGTGCACTGGTGTCTGCAATAGAACAGATTGAATCAGAAGACCCTGAAATCGAAATTGAGGAAACGAACGACAAAATAAAGATTCCCTTAAGTGCTTTGAGGCTTTTGAGCGATATCTTAAAGTCGATGAGCGAAGGAAAGCTTATTTCGATTGTTCCTATGGCGGCAGAGGTTACCACGCAGGCGGCGGCGGAACTCCTGGGATGCTCGAGGCCTCACCTCGTAAAGTTGTTGGAAGAAGGGAAAATTGATTTTACGAAGGTTGGAAAACACAGGAGGATCAAATTTGAAGATGTTATGAATTACAAACAAGAGTTGAAAAGGCAGCAGAAGGAAAATATCATAGACATTATGAACGCTGACGAAGAAGCGGGTTTGTATGATTCATAGTGTCCGATTCACCGCCGTTTTAGATACAAATGTTGTCTACCCAGTAATTACCAGGGATCTATTGTTCTGGTTCGCGCATTTTGATCTGTATACCCCTAAATGGAGCGCGCATATATTCGATGAGTGGAAGAGAGTCATGAAGGAGAAAAGCGTGCCAGACGAAGAAGTGAATCGGAGAGTGGACAAAGCAAATTTGGCTTTTCCCGATGCTCTTGTACAAAACTATGAACCACTGATAGAGCATTTAAACTTGCCCGATGAAGACGACAGGCATGTTATGGCGGCCGCGATAAAAACAAATGCAAATCTTATTGTTACCAACAACGTAAAGCACTTCCCCGGTGGGTATTTGCAATCGTATGGACTTAGTGTGAAATCAGCCGACGACTTCTTAACTGATATTATTGACCTAAACCAGGAGCAGGCCATTGCAGCTTTCAAAGAAATGGTGCTAAATAAAAAGAATCCAAAGATGGATGAGTTTGAGGTTCTAGATCAATTAAGAAAGGCAGGGCTGACGGGTACAGCAGATTATTTACATGCACTGTTATGATTTCTCCCGTCGCAAGGTCAAGAAAATGACGTATTTACAATTAAGCTAGCCGTCCAGCGGGTCCACTCTTATTTCCTTATGATGATCACCTGCACCCTCATGTTCTTCCTTCTTTCGTCGTCATTCCTGGGTGCCGCAATTAGTGGCTGAGAATTACCAACACCCTTATATTTCATTTTTGCAGCCGGAATACCATGCTCAGTCAAATAATCATAAACCGCCTTCGCTCTTTGCTCTGAAAGTCGATAGAGGTCCTTAAGATGGGTAGAGTCGAGTCGGCTCTGGTAGTTAATATGGCCGATAATATCAAATGTTGCCGAGGGGTAGGCTTTTAATTGTTCAGCAAGTTCTTGTAAATACGGAAAGGATTCATTAGTCAGTATTGCCCTGTCGGGATAAAAGTAGAGGTCTTGTAAATTAATTACTCTTAAGGTATCACGCCTTTCATAAACCGAATCAACGGTAACTAAGGTTGTATCGCTACGTTGCGATATTGCATCTTTCTCTTTCGACTGAGAAGCAGATTTATGAGCACATAGTTCAACACGACGGTTCATCCAAAGTTCACGTAAGCTGTTACTGCCCCCATAATAATTGACAATGTTTGTTTTTACGGAACTGCTTCTCCCTTTGACCGCGTTGTAAACAGAAAAAGCTCTTTTCTTAGACAATGCAAGATTATAAGAATAAGGCCCCGTAGTATCTGCATAACCCCTAATAGAGGTTATATCCGGATAGGCAAGCAAAAATCTTTGTATCGTATCCAGTTGGCGGGTATCTAAGTCAAACCCGTTGGTTTTAAAAAAGATATTAATGCTTGAATCTGCACTGTTCTGTGAAAAACAGTTGAAACAAATGAGAGAATAGATAAGTACTATATGAAAAGCCTTCATCGCCACAATAACTGCCTAAATTATTAAAACAGGCGCATACAAAGGTTGACATGAAGCTGTACCAACAAAAATAGCCCCCAGCACAATTAAAAACCCTGGAACTTAATAGAATCAGGGATTTTTGTTGTGGTGTGGGATCGAATGCAGACGCCAGGTCTGCATCCAGACAAGCTATGCTTCGTCTGGACCGCCGCCAGTATACTTCTCAATGAACGACTGAATTCTTGCCCTACTTGTAATATTCTTTAGCTTATTCTCAAGTAGTCTCGCCTCACTTAATGTTGATTTTGTTGTGTACCAAACGAGCTTCCATGGTAAATACTTCTTAGTTGAAAATTCTTTACCTGCGTTGTGCTCCCGGAACCTTCTTTCAAGGTTGTCGGTGCAGCCTTTGTAATAGCTGCCATTTGAAAGGGACTGAAGTATATACACGTAGAACATAAAAAGCCCAGCATTTCGCCAGGCTTTCTTCGTGGTGTGGGGCGGGATCGAACCGCCGACACAAGGATTTTCAGTCCTTTGCTCTACCGACTGAGCTACCGCACCTCCTTGAATATTGAACAGGGGACAAGGAATGATGAACGTCGAAGGAAGTTCAATTGCTCCGTTCTTTATTCGGGGCAGCAAAAATAGGGTTTTCAGCTATTTGTTTGTTGATAAACTGTGAAATATTTTTCGGCCACTCCCGGCCTCCCCGTTGGGAGGAGAGCCGAGCACAGCCCTGGCTTTTGCCAGGCGTACTACCGGTTTCGGAGTTTCATTTTCGGGTCAGTTTACCCACCTGTTTTAGAGGAAGCAAGAAAACGTCTCTGTGGCCAAACCAAACCCCTCGCATTAAACAGCTCTCACCAGCCTGTTTTCTTATCGCGCCTTCAGCATTGTTCTCACCTGTTGAGTTGGGCCGTTTTGTAGTCTTGCGTAATAAACTCCGCTCGGCAAGCCATAAGCGTTGAACGAAGTCGAATATGTCCCCGCTGCTGGGTAATCTGCTTCTACCAGCACTTTGACTACCTGGCCCATGCCGTTGATGATTTGCACGAGGGTATGACCGCCGGCAGTTGTAAATTCAATCTTCGTGCTTTCGGCGAACGGATTGGGATAGTTTGAAATCAGGGTATTACCGCTAAGATTCGGTGTAGCTGTTTTGCATTTTGCGTTGTTCACCAAATCCAGTTGCTGAAAATTCTTCATCATTACCATCTGCAAGTCCGAATCCGGTACGCAGAACCAGCTTTGCAAAAGCGAAGCATACACGCTGCGGAAATCGTATTGAAAAGGCACGTTGTCGTTCACCGTTGCCGTCGCGGGAATCGCCGGGTTGGTGCCCAATACACCCGGAACCACGTTCTTGCCGAAGATGAACATGGGCGCTGCCGCTCCGTGATCGGTGCCTCCGCTGGCGTTGCTTTTTATTCTTCGGCCGAATTCCGAATAC
Source organism: Flavisolibacter sp. (assembly GCA_036518315.1). Classification (GTDB taxonomy): domain Bacteria; phylum Bacteroidota; class Bacteroidia; order Chitinophagales; family Chitinophagaceae; genus Flavisolibacter. The sequence continues at coordinate 4,726 of DATDNL010000302.1, forward strand.
GTCATGCCGACAACGCGGTCGTCCACGCCCAACAGTTTCAGATC
>DATDNL010000303.1:0-4478 GCA_036518315.1 Flavisolibacter sp.
AATGAAGACAATCATTTTACGAGGTAAAGAGATATTCACCATTTCAAAAAAACCTAGCTTAGAAGTCAAAATCACCTGCTATGATCATAGTTCACGACATCTTCGTTGCCAAACCTGGCAACGCTTCCAAGCTGGCTAAAATGTTCAAAGATGCTATGGCCGACTCCAAAAACGTAAGCGTCATGACCGATGTTACCGGCCAGTTCAACCGGGTCATTATGGCAAGCTGGTACGAAAACCTTGAAGGCTGGAACAAAGAAATGGAGTCTTACATGAACCCAACTCCGGAAATGAAGGCCGCCATGGAGAAGATGAAAGGGTACACGGATTTGTACCTCACTGGCTCGCGGGAAATTTATCGCACCTGGTAGGCGATCTACACCTTATTTTCTGACAACAGTTTTGACGACGATTCCACTTTGGAACCGTCAGCCCCTTTATGACTTAATAAAGGCCCGCAAAAGCATTTCTATAACCCAAAAGGGGTATAATGTCAGGTTTCTGTCCTCTGGCTGTCCGCATTTTGTCCCATGCAAGTCCATTTTTTGTCGGTCTTAAAACTTGCCTTCCCCGTTAAGCGGTAGTACCTTTCGAAAAGATTCAATGGTAGTCCTCCCCTGGAATAAAATCCGTGGTTAAGGTTCGATGATGACCCTATAGACTCCTGTACTAGTGCTGTTTTTCGATTGACCGTTTGAACACGTCAACACGGGCCCTGCAAGGCTCAGGCTACTCTTTGCTAATGGCGTACTTCAAATGGACAGCTGCTGCGACACTTATCAAAATAAGTGCCCTGGCACCTTTTTGTAAACTATAAAACCAAATATATGAGACACAAAACACTCATGCTTCAACTGTTTATCAGTTCCTTCTTACTTCTTTTTGTTAACAGCCAGGCTCAATCTCAAAACGCAATTGCATCATTAAATCTTTCTTCAAAAGCGAAAATGATCGAGATAGGAAACGAAACGCCAGTCACGACCTCGAACGCAACGCCCCTTACAACTTTGCATTCCACATTCCCGGAAGTGACCGACGACAATTGGTTTTCTGAAAAGAAAGGCTTTACGACCGTGTACTTCAAAACACCCGGTAAGACTAACCGCGCGCTCTTCGATAAAAAGGGAAAGATCGTTTACACGATCAGCTACTACCAGAAAGAAATGTTGCCTGTCTGGGTACTGCAAAAAATGAACGAGAAGTATGCAGGCAAAAACATCTTTGGCGTCACCGAAATAAATAATAACAACGAAACATCCTATGTTCTTGTTTTAGAAGACAAATCAAACTGGTTCGATGTTACTATCGTGGGCAACGACATACAAGATGTACAAGTGTGGAATAAAACGACACTTTAGACGCCAACAGTTCGCAATCAACACATTATCCATAGAATACGCTTGAAGCGAAGGGGCCTTCACCAAGCGTAATACTTACAACTCTGTTTAATTTTGGAAATCAACCAATCGTAACAATGCCCTGTTTCTACGGGGCATTTACTCTTATTATGAGCCATACCTCGCGGAAAACTGTCTTCTTCCTCTCCCAAAAAAATCTATTCCGCTTTCCGGGAGCATGGCAAACTCCTCTTCCTTCTCCGCCGCCGACAGCAAAATCCGCAACCGTGTAATTAGCAGCAACTTTGCCGCGATTACAATCAAAGAAAATAGAATATACTTCTGCAAGCACCGAAATATTTTGGGTTCAGCATAAAACATCCTAACTTATATACGCTAAGGCCGCACACCTAATATTATAATAGACCAGTATTAACCCACCCGGGAAGCCCCTTATTCTTCGACCCCGCGAAAAACATACCCTCAATATAAATTAAGTGACTCTGGTACGGACTTGGGTTAAGGCCATCTTTAAAAATAGACAAGCACAAACGGACTTGCCATCCAAAGTCGAAACCGCCGAACAGCGACACCAAATAAAAAAGTAGGCAACAGGGTAGCTGAAAACTGTTTAGAGTAAGCGTCATCATCAAACGAAATAAAATGCCAACGATTGTTGTACGCCATAAGGTCGGAGACTTTGACAAATGGATGCAAGGTCACCAGGATCGCGTCGAACTTTTCTCACCATTTGCTTCCGGCTTTCAAACATTCCGGGATGCCAACGATCCCAACTCCGTAGTGTTAGTGGCCGACGTCTTCGATATGGAAGGCCTGCAGGCACTAATGGGTAATTCCGAAGTAATGGAAAAAGTGGCCAAGGAGAAACACACCGTCATCGAGCCTATAACAGTCTCCATGCCAGTGCCAATGTAAAAGACTTTCAGGCGGGCCTCCAGTAGAAAGCGAAACGTAATTACAAAATGGAGACCCGCTTTTATTTCTGTATATCTACTTTACCTCAGCTGGGAAGCCTGCTATCTTTTGGCGACAGGGACTGCACTTTAATTCTACCTCTTTGACCCCAATCACCGCGGCCGCTGATAGTCGTCATTGGAAGCAAATTGACCGAATACATACTTTGTAAATAGTTTAGACGAAACCTCCACTCCAACCTTCTTCTTCTAACCCTTCCCTACCCGTGTTAACCAACGACCACCACAAGTCAAACGATCAATCAAAGAAATCACACCACGAAGAATCTTTGAATGTTAAGTCAACCTATAATGAAACAAACTAAAAATATACTACAAAGACAATCGCAAACTGGAAGACTGTTCCGGCAAAATGCCGAATATGCCGATCTGATACCACGTCTCCTGGACTAAAAACTACACCAATGAAAGTACAAAACCACCCCCTTCGTGCCATGCTTAAAAGGAAATGGATCGAATACCTGCTGGAGCTCCTCATAATATTCCTTGCTGGCTACTTAAGGTTTTTGGCAAAGAAAAGATGGAAAAGGGTTTGAACACACGACATCGCCACGCGGCGGAAACGTCTGTGCAATTTTCTTTCCGGCGGTTGTATCGCGACACGACACTACAACCTAAAATCTCTTTCTACTGGCACGCGCAGGTCGATCGGAACACTTCCCCCATCCGCAAACAACATACCCTCGCCCAAGGAAGTTCTCGACCGCCTTTCCATCCGCTCCACCCTTCACTCCCACAACTACCAAGAAATACTTGGCACCCCTGGGAATCTTAAATTTTAGTTCCTGCTTTTCTAACCCCTCCTTCAAAGATTTCCACCCCGTATGCAGGCTATGCTTCGACCATTCGTTCCTGCCTTCATAGAACAACACATGCACTTCACTTAGATACATGTTAGCTTTCGACTCTTTCAGGAACTCCGGCTGCGACAACAATTCCATTCCAACAACCAGCCTGTCCTTTCTTTTCGAAAATCCAAACTTCGGCGCCTTGCTAAACAGCCTTTCGAATGGATACCGCTCATTAATTTCGATGCCATTGAGTGCGTCAAGCATTTTTTCAACCTTCATGCCCTTCGCCCGAAACATCCTTCCGTTCATCCGCGACCACAGGTTGCCCTGCGCAAATCCCCTGTCCAGTGTCTTAAACAGCCTTAAAAGCGGCGAGTTAAATGCGTTGACTGGCTTTGCATGATCAGCATTTCCCTGCAACACCTCGTTGACCTTTGCCTCCTTTACTGTTCCCCGGGCTCTCCGAACATGATCATCATATGCAGCGCTTTCCACTAAGGTGAGTCCAGCCAACGTTCCTTGCAATTTAAATATGCCGGTTTGCTTTGCCATTTGAAAACAAGTTTGTATAATTGTAAAAATGGAATCGCGGCTTCGTGTCGCAGCCAATATAAAATCTCCACTTCTAAATTCCAATGACTTTCACAGGGACGTTATAGGGACCTTATAGGGACCTTATAGGGACTTTATAGGGACCCAGCTATAAGGCAACCATATGGCAGCCATAAGTGAGACTACTATCCGCTTCCCCCTTAACCTGGACCTACAATAAGGATAACCTTGCGTTGCCAATACCCAACCTTACTCAAATTATCAAACGATTACAGCCCCTTGAAAGCAGGAGGCCTGCGGCAACATCATCCCCCCGAAATCAAGATGATATTTTAAAAATCCCTGCCTTGAAGTAGAATCAAACGTTTTGATCCCGCCCCAGGTGATTTATACTACAAAATCAGCAACGCTTCGGTACCCAACGCATCAAACATATTTCCCATGGCCCAAGATTTTAGTGATCTTACCCAACTCAGCAAACGAATATGCAAAATGGTACAATGATCCAGTTTTACCACTGGTATCTTCCTGCCGATGGCAGTTTCTGGAAACAAGTAAAAGAAAAAGCAAATGAACTTTCCACTCTGGGTATAAACGCAGTATGGCTCCCGCCTGCCTTTAAAGCCGCTTCCGGCGGGAACAGCGTAGGCTACGATGTCTATGACCTGTACGACCTGGGTGAGTTTGACCAGAAAGGCAGCATACGGACCAAGTACGGAACCAAAGAAGAATACCTTGAAGCAGTGAAAGCATTGCAGGCTTCCGGCATCCAGGTCATCGTAGACATTGTCTTAAATCACTTG
>DATDNL010000304.1:0-2342 GCA_036518315.1 Flavisolibacter sp.
CAACCGGGAGCACCCAAGAAAAGGATAGATTGCTTCAGGTTCACCTACTACTGTTTCTTTTATAGGTGCGTAATGTAATACGGCAATCTTCTTGATATCCCTTTGCTCCTGGTCCAATCTCGATAATGCTCTGTCCAGGTGCAGTGCCTCGTCAACCGCTTCTTGCACAAACGCCTTCATCGCGCCTTCTCCAAAGAAAGACAGCATATGCCTGTCAAACCCGCCGCCGAATCCCTTTACTCCGGCAAACCCTACATCGTCTATCACCACCGACTCTCCATCCAGGATATGAACTCCCTGCTTCAACAAAATCTGCCGAATTAATTTGTGCCTTCCTTTTTCGTAGTCGTGATTGCCCAACACTGCCACGATCGGAACCGTACATGTTTTCAACTCGTCGGCCAATATCTGCGCTTCAGTTTCATCCCCTGTATCCGTCAAATCGCCTGCTATGACCAGTATATCCGTCTTCGCAGAGATCTCCTTGAAATAGTCGGCCCATTTACCTTTGTCCGTTTCTTTAAAATGTACATCAGCCACCGCCGCTATCCTTGTTTTCTTTGGAAACTCTTCCATCACTAAACGGTTTTAATCGTGTACGTTTTATAATTCCATTGCTTGATATCGATCTCGTACTGCGTTTGATCGATCATCGGTCCTCTACACACCTTCTCCCAGGCCGGGGGAAGATCATATTGCGCGTTGGCCCTGCTAATGAGTTCATCAAATAACCATTTTGGTACAATGTCATGAAACTCGGAAGGGTAGCAAAACTGGAACATCACCAGGTGGGCGAGCAGTATATGCCAATGAGGATCCATCCGGAATAGCAGCCGTTTCCAATCGAAATTCTTACCCGTCTTCAGCCAAATGTGATTGACATCAGCACCGTCAAAGCGCTCACGGTTGTTTACATACAGTTTACACCAGACCAGTTCCTCCGGAGCAAGCAATTTTACATCGACACCAACAAACCTTGCGGAAGTAGCATGCTCATGCCAACTGTCATCCACCCGGCATATATTGTTTACCGTATCAAAGATGATGTCGATGAAGTAATCACCCTTATACACCTTGCACAGCCAACGTATATCATACAAGTCCGTTTTGTATCCCTTGTCAGCAAAGTGCTTCAAGATTTTCGGATAATCACTGGGCTTGCAGAATATATCCAGATCCTTGGTATCGCGATAGATCTCCGTGTAGTGGAACATTGCAAACGCTCCACCGAGCATATAGCGAACTCCGCTTTCGTTCAGTTCTTCCAACGCCTCTTTATAAAACGCATGCGCCTCTTTTTTCTGTTCTTCTGTTACAATCATAGCCATTCTTTTATTCTCAGACCCGCTGAGTCTTCAGCAACTAAAAGAAGTATGCCAAATAATTGTATCGGCAGAGCAGAGAACCCAATTTTAATGAAGTTGCCTTCGGTGAAATACTACTCCCCACATTTCATGCTTTTTGTTTCTTATTCTTTGACCGCACAACAAACGCAAAGTCACTATGCCATGCAAACAACAGGATGGCGATAATTGGCAAGCCCTTAGCAGCAGAAACCCGAGCAATGATCTTTTTGGGAGCCGGGACAGATTTTCTGTCCGCTGAGAACTAAAGAAGCTGGGTTACATTATGAGTTTTGAAGAATGCACCTCGGTACCGATCAATGGAATATACTTCGACTTGAAACACGGATGCTTCTGGAGACGGTCTTAATCACGGCGAAGATTACGGAATAGGGTGGTAGAGGGCCGAAGGAGCTCAAATGTTCAATATGTTGAACTAATCAACTAAATCAACTTATTTGACTCAATCAACCAATCACGCTGGGCTATTGATCAACACATACAACACTAAAACGAAGAATAAAACAAACAGGAAAGAGAAGAAGACATTACGGAGTAGACTAAACCTGTTCAAGGTGGATAGTTTCTTTAAGGCGGCTTTCATTTTTGGTTTTTTAAGAAAGTTGGATAATCGAATTCCAAGATAATTGTGATTTCGCAAAAACGCAAATATGAAGCCAATAATTATTTATGTGAGTAAATCCACCTCCAGTCAGATCATCTCAACGTAAGGAACGCCTGTGGCAAAAAGGTCACGATATCTCCGGCCACCATCGCCTCCTTACTTAGAGCATTGGCAGCGAAGTCGCCCGCCAATCCGTGAAGATAAACTCCTAATACCGCGGCATCTCCAGGCGAATAGCGTTGTGAAATAAACGCAGTGATCATACCTGTCAGCACATCACCGCTTCCTCCTTTTGCCATTCCTGCATTGCCAGTAGTATTGAAGAAAACGTGTCCGGTTGGCAGAACCGTTGCCGTGTAATGAGACTTTAAGAC
>DATDNL010000305.1:0-11603 GCA_036518315.1 Flavisolibacter sp.
CGGCTGGGGAAGAATGAAAGGCGACAGCCTCGGGAGGATCTCATTCGAAAAACCAACCGGCCAGGATTTTCGTGAGCTGCAAAAGCGCTGGTTCGACTTCTGGTTGAAAGGAAGCGGTGACGGTAAGTTCAATGAAGCCACCTGCTTTCAAACAGGCAGCAATGTTTGGAAAACTTATTCTGCATGGCCGCCCAAAGAGGCTGCCCACACCAAACTGTATGTAGCACCAAACAATAAAGCTTCCTTCTCCCCCTCTATTAATAAAACAGGTTACACTTCTTATAACAGCGATCCCGCCCACCCTGTTCCCTATCGCAGCTTACCCATCGAGGCAACTTATGGCTTTGGTAGCCGGTGGAAACCCTGGCAGGTGGAAGATCAACGCTTTGTTTATACTCGGCCCGATGTGGTGAGCTTTACCACCGACTCGCTCACAGAAGCAGTAACCGTCACCGGGAAAGTAATGGCCCATCTCTTAGCAAGCACCTCCGGCACCGATGCCGACTGGGTGGTGAAACTAATTGACGTCTATCCCGATTTTGACCGCACCAGCCCTCTAATGAGTCAATACCAGTTGCCCGTAGCCATGGAAGTCTTCAGGGGCCGTTTCAGGAAGAGCTTTTCCAACCCTTCTCCTTTAACACCAAACAAACCGGAGGAATTTGTAATTGACCTTCACGATATCAACCACTGCTTCCTCAAAGGGCACAAGATCATGATCCAGGTTCAAAGCACCTGGTTCCCCGTCATCGACCGCAACCCGCAGAAATACGTCCCCAATATTTTCGAAGCAAAAGAATCTGACTACACCAAGGCCGAACAAAGGATCTATTTCAGTAGTTATCTTGATTTACCGGTCATGAAAGACTAATAGATATAATATACCCTCCGCTCCTCTCCCTATAATCGCCCCCTGCCGACACCTAATAATGTGCGCTGGCACACCTTGACAGGCAGCCTGCCCGTTACAAAATGCAACTTCCTAATAATCAATAATCAGTAATCAATAATCAAGTCCAACCCCTACTCCTTCTATAGATCCCCCTTCCCCTCCTCAAAAAAATTCTCCTCCTTATCGAACCATTCCCAACCCCGTTTGTTTTATCCCAGTCAACGTGAAGAAACTATTCACCATAGCACTGTCTCTGACGCTTTTCATCCAGGCGATCCCCGTGCTCCACTTCTTTGTTGGAAAGGAAAAGGCTGCTACCGTCTACACCTTCCTCGACGAAGACAAGCCAGACGGGGCGAAATCCAAGCTGAAAAAGGATAGCCAGGAGTATATTTCCCTCACCTCCCTTTGCCTTGAAGATGCAGTCACTAATTCTTTTCACGTTACTAACCACACGTCGGCACTTCCCTCTCCTTACCTCGACTCATTAACACCGCCTCCTGATCTTATTGGTTAAGCTTTAGAAAAAACTAAATCTCCAACCAATAATATGATCAATGGAACAAACGCAAAGTCCTGTCGCAAGGATATGGAACCTTGTGCAGGAAGAAAAACATGATATCACATCCATATATTTCTACGCAATCTTCAGTGGCCTTATTCAACTGTCCTTACCGGTAGGCATACAGGCCATCATCGGCTTTGTGCTGGGAGGAACATTATCTGCATCGTTAGTAGTCCTCATCACTCTCATTGTGACAGGAGTACTATTCGTTGGCCTCCTCCAGGTAGCCCAAATGAAGATCATCGAGAAGATCCAGCAGAAGATCTTCGTTCGCTATTCGTTTGCCTTCGCCAGCCGCATTCCAAAGCTCGATCTGAAAAAAGTCGACGACTACTACTTACCCGAACTGGTCAACCGTTTTTTTGATACCGTCTCATTGCAAAAGAGTATTTCTAAGCTTTTGCTCGACTTACCGGCAGCAATGATCCAGATCCTCTTTGGACTCATACTCCTGTCTTTTTACCATCCGGCCTTCATTCTATTTGGTGTCATACTGGTTCTCTTACTCTGGCTCATTCTTTATGCTACGGGAAGCAAGGGCCTTCAAAGCAGCCTGGCAGAGAGCAGCTATAAATATGCAGTTGCCGGCTGGTTCGAAGAGCTGGCACGGGTAGTAAAATCCTTCAAGTTCTCCGTCGGTTCTCAACTGCATATAAAAAAGGCCGACGAGAAGACAGTCAATTACCTGCAGGCAAGAACAAAACATTTCCTCATCCTTGTCTTTCAATACAAAACGCTGGTAGCGTTCAAGGTTGCCATCACGGCAGCCATGCTCATAGTGGGAGTCATCCTTCTGCTAAACCAACAGATAAACATTGGCCAGTTTGTAGCAGCCGAGATCATCGTCATCGCCGTCATTAATTCTGTCGAAAAGATCATTAGTAACCTCGATAGCGTCTACGATGTATTGACCTCGGTGGAAAAGATCGGCAAGCTGACAGACAAACCCATTGAACAGCCAGGCAGCTACTTGTTGCAGGCAAGTAATGGCATCAGCCTGCAAGCCCAGTCTCTCACGTTTGGATACGATGATAGGCCGGTTGTGAACAACCTCTCGTTTAATATAAAAGAGGGAGAAAAGTGCAGCATCGCCGGTTCGGATGGATCAGGAAAGTCAACACTTCTCAAATTGCTCACAGGGGTATACAAAGATTTCAGTGGCTCATTGCTTATCAACCATACTCCAATCGGCAACTACGACCTTGCTTCCCTGCGTAGCGCAACAGGCATTTTCTTCTTATACGAGAACATTTTCCACGGCACGCTTTGGGAAAACCTCACTATGGGACGCAACGTCGACAAGGCTTACCTCGATTCTTTATTCCAGCAAACGGGTTTGACCTCCTTCCTGCAGTCACTTCCACTTGGCTATGACACCGAGTTGGATCCTACGGGGAAACGGTTGCCATTGAATGTCGTGCATAAAATCTTACTGGTACGTGCCTTAGCGCATCAACCTAAACTTCTCTTACTTGAAGAACCCTGGCGCGGCCTGGACGAATCCTATAAAGCATCTGTTCAAAAACTACTCTTCGCTCTGCCTGCAACGGTTGTAGTCATTACAAACGATGAAACATTCATTAAAAAAGCAAACCAGGTTATTCAACTCTAAAACGGCACTCGTGACACAAGCATTCAAAGCTTACCAGCATATTTATTATCAAAATAAGAAAACACACACAAGGCGGTGGACGATCATCTTCTCCGTTCTCCTCTTACTGATTCTTTTTCTTCCGTGGACACAGAACATCAGGGCGCGCGGAAAGGTAACAGCCCTTCGGCAGGAGCAACGCCCACAGCAGGTGAACACCATCATAGCCGGCAGAGTGGAAAGATGGTTCATCAAGGAAGGTGACCATGTACAGAAAGGCGATACCATTGTTCAACTGTCAGAAGTGAAACCCGACTACCTCGATCCTGACCTTGTTCAACGTACAAGGGAACAGATCGAAGCAAAAAGGTCAGGCATCGGCTACTACCATGGTAAGGTAGCAGCCACGGAAACACAGATCGGCGCTCTTCAAAATGCCTTAAAAGCAAAACTTAACCAGTTACAAAACAAAGTGCAGCAGCTCAAAGTGAAAGCAGAAGCCGACAGTATGGACATGCTTGCCGCCACCAACGACTTGAGAATTGCCTCGGCACAATACGGTAGGCAGAAAGCTATGTACGACAGCGGCCTCGTTTCTCTGAGTCAACTGGAAGCAAGGAATGTGTCTCTTCAAAATGCCATGGCGAAAAAAACAGGCGCAGAGAACAAATTCATTTCAACAAAGCAGGAGTTGACGATCACCGGTATCGAATTCAGTTCCGTTCAGCAGGAATACATTGAGAAACTGTCCAAAGCAGAGAGCGATAAGTTCAGCTCACTTTCTTTAATTGCAGGCAGCGAGGGCGACATTGCAAAACTTCAAAATCAATACGCCAGCTATGTCATTCGCAACAATATGTACTATGTCATCGCACCCCAGAGCGGTCAAATCGTAAACGCAACTGCTTCCGGCATCGGCGAGATTCTTAAAGAAGGCGATATGCTGGTGAACATCGTTCCCGACAAGTTTGAATACGCAGTGGAGTTGTATATCCGGCCTGTTGATCTCCCTCTCGTTGCTGTTGGCCAGCAAGTACGCTTTGTGTTTGATGGCTTTCCAGCCATTGTATTTAGTGGCTGGCCTGAGGCATCGTACGGCACTTACTCAGGACTGGTCTCAGCGATTGAAAACGACGTTAGCGACAATGGCAAGTTCAAAGTGTTGGTAAAAGAAGATACCACTCACCGCAAGTGGCCAAAGGAACTGAAGATGGGAATGGGGGCTAATAGCATTGCGCTCTTGAAAGACGTACCTGTATGGTATGAACTCTGGCGGAACATTAACTCCTTCCCGCCTGACTATTACAAACCACAAAAAGAAGAAAAGAAATGAGGCCCCTGGTCATATTGTTGTTACTGTTCCCCTTTGTTTCCATTTCGCAATCAACCTTCAGTGAAGAGGAATTGATCGCAGTAGTAAAAAAGTTTCATCCTATAGCAAAAGCAGCAGCCATAGATATCGATATGGCCAATGCAAACCTGCTCTCCAACCGTGCACCTTTCGATCCGGCTGTCAAGTGGAATAACTCACAAAAAACATTCGACGGCATCGACTACTACAACCGTGGATTAGGTGAACTGAAAATACCTACCTGGTACGGACTCGACTTTTATGCAGGCACTGAAAACATCAGCGGCAACAGGACCAACCCTGAAGAGACAAAAGGGAAGTTGAGCTACATCGGCATCAGTCTTCCCGTGGTTCAAAATATGGTATTGGACAAAAGGCGCGCAGCATGGCGCACTGCAAAACTCCTGGTAAATCAAACCGAAATGCAGCGACGCACCGCTGTTAACCAATTGGTAGCGGATGCGCTGCAAGCCTATTGGAACTGGTGGCAGCACTTCAATTCAGTACGGTTGGTAGATAGCTCACTCTCAAACGCGCAGAAGCGTTTCACTATGGTAAAGACTGCCTTCATTTTAGGCGATCGTCCTGCCATCGACACCATCGAAGCCCTGGCACAGGTGCAAACTTTCGCACTTCAGAAGACCGAAGTTGAAATGCAATTACAAAAATCGTCTATAGAATTATCAGGCTTCTTGTGGAAGGAAGACAACCAGTCTTACCAATTGAGTGAAGAAATAGTTCCCGCTCCAAAAGCAATGATGGATATTTCTATAGATGACTTATTACAGAAAGGGAATCTGCATCCCGAACTTTTAACCTACAAGTACAAGCTGAATAGTTTGCAGATCGAAAAGAAACTAAAGTTCCAGTCGCTTCTGCCCGACATTGATGTCAAGTATCAATACCTCAGTAAGGGTTACAACCCAACGAAGAATCTCGGGACTTCTTTCTTCGAAAACAATTACCGCTTTGCACTTTCGTTTTCGATGCCACTGCGCTTGTCGGAGGGAAGAGGCGAATTTCAAAAAGCCAAACTGAAGATCAAACAAACCAGTCTGCAGCAGCTAGATAAATCAACACAGATCCAGAACAAAATCAAACAATATTTTACCGAATGGCAGCAGACTTCAAAACAGTTGACCACGCAACAGAACATTATCAGTAACTACTTTCTTTTGCAAACGGGAGAGGAAACCAGGTTCTTCAATGGCGAAAGCTCCCTGTTCCTGGTCAATTCACGAGAGCAAAAAACCCTGGAAGCAAAACAGAAACAGATCGAACTCCAATCAAAGAGGTACAAAGCATTCACCAACCTTCTCTGGTCTGCAGGAGTTTTCGGAAACTAGGTCATGGTCGAAGAAGTTGATTAGCGTCAATTGGGTTGAATGACTATAAGTAAGTCCTCCAATATCCATTCAACTTAATCATTTATTCAACTATTCCCCCAATCGACACAATCAACTTAATAATCTCAATCAACATACTCAACCAATCAACAATTTTTCACTTCCTGCGCCAACCTTTCCTCTCCTCTATTGTTGTAATTAAAAAACAAATGACACACATGTTATTAAAACCAATCGCGATAGGGATGCTTGCGCTGGCCATAGTTAGTTGCAAGAAAGATGACCCTGCTACGCCGGTAGCCAAATTGATGGTAGTTCATGCCTCGCCCAATGCGCCAGCTGTTGATGTGCGCGTTAATGGCACGGTAGCCCTCTCCAACGTACCGTATCCAAACAACAGTAACTATTTAGATGTTAACAGCGGCTCTACAAACATTAAGGTCTCTCCAACCGGTACAATGAACTATGTGATCGATGCTACTGTACCGTTGGATGCCAACAAAAACTATTCTGTGTTCGCCATCGACTCGGTTTCTAAGATCAAAGCAGCCGCAGTTGTAGATGATCTCACTGCCCCCGCAGCAGGCAAATCACATGTGCGCTTCTTCCACTTTAGTCCGAACGCCCCCGCAGTCGACATAGCTGTCACGGGCGGCCCAGTGCTGTTCAGTAACAGGAAATTCAACGACCAGTCAACAAACGCTGCACTTACAGCTTTCACTCCCCTGAACGCGGGCACCTACAATCTCGAAGTAAGGCTCGCAGGAACGAGTACAGTCGCTCTTTCAATACCTAATGTCACCCTGGCCGCAGGAAAGATCTACACGGTTTTTGCAAAAGGATTCGCCGGTGGCACTGGCGCCCAGGCTTTAGGTGCACAAATCATCACGAACAACTAAAGTCCGAAGACAGGGATTGAACAAATAGTTTCATTAAAAGGAGAAGCGTCAAGTCTTCTCCTTTTTCTTTTTATACAAACCAATGCAGTATCAGGCTACCTTATATCGCACGAAAATGGATTGCATACCTCGTCTTATATGATAAAATACAACCACGAAAAAAACCTTCTGTTCTGATATATAGCTACTGGTTGTAAAAACAGCCATTCGCTCCGCTCAAAAAACTTTGCGCTTATAGTTTGCGTCAAAATTCAAAACATGATCGCAACGCAACTCGAAGCAAAGACGCAAAAGCAAATCTCCAAATCCAAAACGCCTATCACCGTTGCTTATGGCGATGGCATCGGCCCCGAGATCATGGAAGCGACCCTTCGCATCCTCGAAGCGGCGGGTGCACAACTCGATATCGATGTGATCGAGATCGGCGAGCGCGTTTACCTCGGAGGTAACTCGTCCGGCATTGGTAAGGAAGCTTGGGATTCGCTAAGGAGAACCAAAGTGTTTTTAAAAGCACCCATCACCACACCACAGGGTGGCGGCTACAAAAGCCTGAACGTCACGACGAGGAAAGTACTTGGGCTCTATGCCAATGTACGCCCCTGCGTGTCCTACCATCCTTTTATTCAAACAAAGCATCCAAGCATGGATGTGGTCATCATCCGCGAGAATGAAGAAGACCTCTATGCCGGCATCGAACACCAGCAAACCGACGAAGTGGTTCAGTGCCTCAAGCTTATCTCCCGCCCCGGAACGGAAAAGATCATACGCTATGCTTTCGAATATGCAAAAGCCTATGGCAGGAAAAAAGTCACCTGCTTCACCAAGGACAACATCATGAAAATGACCGACGGCCTTTTCCACAAAATGTTTGACGAGATAGGCGCCGAATATCCTGACCTTGAAAAAGAACATTGGATCGTCGACATCGGCGCAGCAAAGCTGGCAGACACACCACAGAAGTTCGACGTCATTGTTATGCCCAATCTCTACGGCGACATTCTTAGTGATGTGGCAGCACAGATTACCGGTTCTGTTGGACTTGGCGGCAGCGCAAACATAGGCGATGGTGTCGCCATGTTCGAAGCCATCCATGGCTCCGCACCACGTGTGGCGGGCCTAAACGCAGCCAATCCCTCGGGTTTGTTGCTTGGAGCCATCCAAATGCTCGTTCACATCAACCAAAAAGATGTCGCTGAAAGAGTACACAATGCCTGGCTCCGTACAATCGAAGACGGTGTTCACACCTACGACATTTTCAAAGAAGGCACCTCCAAACAAAAAGTCGGCACAAAAGAATTTGCAGACGCGGTGATCGAACGCCTCGGGCAGGAGCCACAGCAACTGGGAAAAGTAAGCTACAGTAGTAGCGTCGGTGAGATCAAAGTGAAACTGAAAGAGCGCCCCGTAGCCAAAAAGAAGCTCGTTGGCGTCGATATCTTTCTTCAATGGAACGGTAAAAACCCCGATGAACTGGGTGAACAACTCAAACAATGTATGATCGGCAAGATCAAGCTGAAAATGATCACTAACCGCGGTACAAAGGTTTATCCCGGCGGTCACCCCGAAACCTTCTGTACGGATCACTGGCGCTGCCGCTTCGTGTGCCAGGACCACGGTGATTGCGAATACCAGGCGATGATCTACCTGCTTCAAAAAGTTCACAGCGCGGGATTCGACATCATCAAAACGGAGAACCTCTACTATTTCAACGGACAGCCTGCTTTCAGTGCAGCACAGGGAGAATAAACTTTATGACAGAGCAAGCGATCATAGAAAAATACTTTGGCAAGAGAGCCCTGGTCATCGCTACCAAACACGAAAAGGAGAAAGTGTTGAAGCCTTTGATGGAAGATCACCTGGGTGTAAGCATCGTTGTGGCGAATAATATTGACACAGACGATTTTGGCACCTTCAGCGGCGAAGTGGAACGCCAGGCAAGTCCTCTTGAAACGGCAAGAAAGAAATGCCAGGCAGCAAGAAAGCTTACAGGCGCAGAACTCGTTCTTGCAAGCGAAGGCTCGTTCGGTGGTCACCCTGTCATCGGATTTCTTCCCGCCGACGAAGAGATTCTCTTACTGATCGATTACAAATACGGCGTAGAATACAAAGCAAAGGTCATCAGCACACAAACCAACTTCCGCGGCAATGAATACTTTGACTGGGAACCCTTGCTCTTTTTCGCTTCAGAAGTCAACTTTCCTTCTCACGGTCTGATCCTTCGCAAGGAAAAGAACGACTACTCGGAAATACACAAAGGCATCACCGATTGGGACCGGCTAAAAGAAAGCTTCTATTACTTCAGAAACAAACATGGCAAGGTGTTCGTCGAAACCGATATGCGAGCCTTGTACAATCCCATGCGAATGAAAGTCATCGAAGAAGCCGGCCACAAGTTGATTGGTGTGATTCACAACCTCTGTCCTCTCTGCCAGGCACCAGGTTTTGAAGTGAAAGAAGTCATTCGCGGATTACCCTGCAGCCAATGTAGTGCTCCCACTCAAACGGCAAAGGCCTACGTTTACCTGTGCCAGCACTGCGGTCACGCCCAAACAAAGAATTATCCAAACAAAAAAGAAAAAGAAGATCCCATGTTTTGCGATGAATGCAATCCATAAAAAAAGTTCGTATGAGTGACACCCTTCATCAGAACCAGGAGTGCCGCCGGAAGGCGGCACTCTTTAAAACAAAAAATATGAACACAACTATAATCAGCTCGGATATTCGATTAGCGATTGAACTCTTAAAGAAGAACGAATTAGTGGCCATACCTACAGAAACAGTTTATGGCTTAGCCGCCAATGCCACTTCGGAAGAAGCAGTAAGAAGAGTGTTCGAAGTGAAAGGCCGCCCGCTTACCAACCCGCTCATCGTTCATACCGATAGCATCGAAAAAATAGAAAATTACGTGGAGACCATACCCGCAGCAGCAAAACGTCTCCTGGAAAAGTTCTCACCAGGCCCGCTTACCCTTCTTCTGCGCTCTAATGGAAAACTTCCCTCTATTATCAACAACGGGCAGGAGTTGATAGCCTTCCGCATTCCTTCGCATCGCCTTACGCTTTCACTTCTGCAACAACTTCCCTTCCCGGTGGTCGCACCCAGCGCTAACCGCTTTACGAGTATTAGCCCAACTAATGTTTGGCATGTCTATAAAGACCTGTCTGGCCAGATACCCTTTGTCCTTAACGACGGTAGCTGCGACATCGGAGTAGAATCAACCGTTGTAGGTTTTGATGGAGAGGTGCCGGTCATTTATCGCCAGGGCGCGATCACAGCAGCACAAATTGAAGAAGTGCTCGGCGAGGTAAAATTCAATAACAATCATTCAAACCAGGCTTCTCCCGGCATGTTATCTAAACACTATTCACCCGGCACACCTCTTTACCTTGTGAACAGCATCAGCAAAATTCCTTTGAAATATGAAGCGAACAAAACAGGCTTGCTATGTTTCACCCGGTACAACTATAACTTCCCAGTGCCCCACCAGTTTCTGCTCAGTGTTGAAGGTAACCTGAAGGAAGCCGCAAGAAACTTCTACAAAGCCTTGCATTATCTCGATGAACTTCAGCTAAAATGCATTATTGCCGAAAAACTTCCTAACATTGGACTTGGCATTACACTCAACGACCGTTTACAGAGAGCAGCTCACCCTTCACCGCAACGTGCCAACCAACCCATTCAAACAACTGATTCATTATGCCAGGAACCGTCATACGTAAGCATCGTGAGATGAAGAACTATTCGCAAAAATATGTTGCGGCCAAGATGGGCATTTCTCAAAACGCCTATAGCAAGATTGAAAACAATGTCACCCAGCTCACCGTTCAACATGTAAAGCAACTATCCCAGATCCTGCAGGTGCCCATCACCGACCTATTGAAAGATGAATTTGAGATCCACAAACCCCTTTTCATTCACGGGAAAGCCATTCATAAAGAAGATGTGATCCACCTGCTCGATCACGTCAAACAAAAGCTCGTAACCAAGCACGCCGCAAAACACGAATCCTACCTTGTAAGCATCTCCCTCCTCTCCACCATCGACAACCTGCTTTCTCACATCTACTAGATCTTTATTACCCGTTTTATGAGGGTTTTTGGCACGTCTAAAGGCGACTGGCCAACCCCAGCCCGCCAATGTTCCTTTTTAACCTACAACGGATCCAGGAGTCCTCAACTTCTGTCCAAAGCAATAGTAAGGTTGGGGTAAAGGTTGGTTTGTTCCATATATGCGCCATAGATGCTCCGCATATGTCCCATACCTTTAAAGATATGGGACATATATGGGACATATATGGGACATATACGGGACATCCTACGCTCGGAGGACACTAAACAGAAGACCTGTAGGGATTTTATGTGGGAATTATCTAACTTTAAATAGGTCCTGCCTGTCTTAAACCCTGCTTTCAACAACAAAACAAAACTGACAATGCAAATAATAAGAACTACACCCTCGACTGTTCTTGTAAGGGCAAGCATCCCTCTTGAGAAAAGGAGTTACCGCATCGAGTCTATCGACCTCCTGCGTGGATTGGTAATGATCATCATGGCCTTAGACCATACAAGGGATTTCTTTCATCAACCGGCGATGATCGACGACCCACTGAACTTTGCCACCACTACGCCGATCTTATTCTTTACGAGGTGGATCACACACTTTTGCGCACCGATATTTGTATTCCTGGCAGGGACTTCCGCGTTCTTCCAAAGCTCGAGAAAGTCGAAGCCGGAGCTGAGCAGGTTTTTGATTACCCGGGGGCTTTGGTTGGTCTTAATCGAAATCGTTGTTATAAACTTCGCCTTCACTTTTGATCCTAACTATACGGTGATAGGTCTGCAGACCATCTGGTCGATCGGGATCAGCATGATCATTCTTGGATTCGCCATCAGGATGCCTTTCCCGGCCATTCTCGCCACAGGCTTGATCATCGTTCTTGGACACAATGCTCTCGACTTT
>DATDNL010000306.1:0-2837 GCA_036518315.1 Flavisolibacter sp.
AGCGAGCATTCTTCAATTACCGCTTGGCACTGTAAAAACGAAAATCAGGTCAACCATACAGGAATTAAGAAAACGGATTTTTATTAAAGACAATTAGTGGATTTAAGTTGTATCATATCGTCAGGCGACCTCGAACTATACGTTCTCGGTGCTCTTCCTGCAGAAGATGCCTACAGGGTTGAACAGCTCATGGCCATTTTTCCGGAGGTCCGTGAAGAAGTTGACCGTATAGGCGAAACGATTGAAAAGTTGGCGATTCAATCAAGTTTTACACCCAGTGAAAAGGCGAAAGAGAATATTTTCAACACGTTCAAGCAACTGAACGCTGAGGCGGGGGCGCCGTCACCGGTTAAAACCAATGACATTGAAAATCCAGAAGAGACGACTTCGACCGGGAAGGTGGTACAATTTAGGGGGTACAGGTATATAGTTGCGGCGTCGTTGGTACTGCTGGTTGTAAGCATTGGATTGCTGGTTGCGCTGATCAATCAAAACCAAGGGAAGGACAAATTAATTAACACCCTCAACCAGAAAGTGGAGGTTGTTAGTAATGACGCAAGACAGCAGAGTGGAGCTTATGATCGACTAGTCAATCTCCTTAAGGATCAGGATTACCAGCAAATAAGATTACTGCCTTTACCTGGTAAGCCGCAGTCCACTGTGAATGTATACTGGAATCAAAAAACCTCTGATGTTTACCTTTTAAATATGTCACTTCCTCCAGCCCCGACGGGAAAACAGTATCAACTGTGGGCTATTGTTGACGGCAAACCTGTTAGCGCAGGAATGCTTAGCGGCACTCATACTACCGAAAAGATGACCGGTTTTGAAAAAGCGCAGGCCTTTGCTATCACCCTGGAAAAAGCGGGCGGTAGCGAAACACCCACCATGGACCAGATGTATGTTATGGGAAAGACATAGGAACTTAGAGAACTATCTAATGGTCTTTTGAGGATTCTACATCCTGTATTTCAGTTTTACAATATAAAGGGCCAGACATAATTCCGCCGAAGTTCAAGTTTATGAAAGGAGATTTCCCGGCGGCGACGGCCGACTTTAAGAAAATTGGCTAAGGGGTCTATGAATTTTGACCCTATTAGTCTATATTTATCCCGGTCCTATCCTATCGGTTAACACCCAATTAAACTGCTATCCTCGGAAACTGCTTTCTTACCCTACATCCGCTGAAATAACTCCTTTTCAATTTCCTTTCGAGCGAATACCTATTGCACTAAACAAAATGTAACCATGAAACGAATTGTACTGCTCACCTGCATGTCAGCATTGCTGACCGCTACGGCCTTTTCACAAGCCGGTAAGTTCTGGACACCAAACAACGAAAGCCGAAGCAATATTGCACAGGATAAAGCGGCTTCGCGGGCCAGTTATCCCAAGGAATTCAAACTTTTTAACCTTGACCTGCCCGGCTTCAACCAGGCACTGTTGGCTATTGCCGGCAACAATCGCAAAAAACTATCTACGGTGATTTCGCTGCCTAATGCCAACGGAAGTATGGAAGACTTTGAGCTGGTGGAAGCTTCCAATTTCGATCCTGCATTACAGGCGCAGTTTCCTTCCATTCGTGCTTTCTCGGGGAAGGGTATAACGGATCGATACGCCACTGTAAAAGTCAGCATCTCTCCTGTCGGTATTGAATCAATGATTTTTAGAACCGGTGATGACAATGAGTTTATTGAAGCTTATTCGACGGACCATACAGTGTACTCTGTCTATAAAGCGCACAGGGAGAAGGCGAGACTTCCGTGGACCTGTTCAACTGAAGACAAGGGATTGATTTCGGATATCAATGCTAAGCTGTCCAATCCTGCTGCCCTTTCTACAGGGAGTTCAACAGGAACGTTGAAAACGTTTCGTCTGGCGCAGTCGTGCAATGGTGAGTATGCCAACTATTTTGGCGCCTTCAGTTCCGCTGACGTAGCCAAGGTGCTCACCGCTTTTAATGCGACGCTTACCCGCTGCAATGGTGTGTTTGAAAAGGACCTTGGCGTGCACCTGAACCTTATCGACGCAACAACGAACGTGATCTTCTACGATCCAGCCACAGATCCTTATACGACTTTGTCCAGTTGGAACAAACAATTACAGACCACGCTGACGAACGTTATTGGTGAGGCGAATTATGATATCGGCCACATGTTCGGCGCCTCCGGCGGAGGTGGAAATGCTGGTTGCATCGGTTGTGTTTGTGTGAATGGCAGTAAGGGAAGTGGTATCACCTCGCCGGCTGATGGCATTCCGCAGGGCGACAATTTTGATATTGACTACGTAGTGCACGAGATGGGACACCAACTGGGAGCGAACCATACTTTCTCGATGTCGAATGAAGGCACGGGACAGCAAAAAGAAGTGGGTTCAGGCATTACGATCATGGGTTATGCGGGCATAACCAGCCAGGATGTGGCACCGCACTCGATTGACATATTTCATGAAACGTCGATTGCACAGATACAGGCTAACCTTGCTACGAAGACCTGTGGCGCTACGACAAATATTACCGCCAACAATACAGCTCCTAACATTGGCACGGTGAGCAATTACACGATACCAATCAGTACGCCGTTTGCATTAACCGCTTCGGCTACGGACGTGCAGGGAGATCCTCTTACTTATTGCTGGGAGCAAAATGATAATTCGACTACGACGGGAACGGGCAGTGTGGCTTCACCAACCAAGACAACGGGACCCAACTGGCTGTCGTTTAAGCCGACGGCATCGCCCACAAGATTGTTCCCTCAACTGGCAACGATACTAGCGGGGGCGAACGTTACCGGACCTTTACCGGGTGGGGATGCCGGCGCTAATATAGAAGCATTAAG
>DATDNL010000307.1:0-7726 GCA_036518315.1 Flavisolibacter sp.
CGCATGCGTTCCAAGAGGATGTAATTTCTATTCTTTACAGCCCACTCAGCTGCAGATTCCTTGTAGTAAAATGATGACATTTCGCGTAGAACATGAAATAAATTAAACCGTTGGCTTAATAAGGTCTACGTTTGGCATTTCCCTTAACCGCGAAACGTTTTCATGGCAAAGCTTTGCTTCCAGATTTTCATAGCCGGCAAATCCCACCGAAATGATCAGCTAGTGGACTTTTTCACGGAAGCTTGCCATTCCTATCTCAGCGAAGGGATTTACGAAATCAAGTTGATTGACCTAATCCGAAATGCACCGCTCGCTGAGCAGCACAAAATTTTGGCCACACCGACGATTACCCGCATTAATCCATCTCCTGAGAAGCGCGTTATTGGAAACTTTAGTCGCGAAGGGGCGGCGCGTGCCCTGATATTTTTAATAGAGGACTTAAATGACAAGAAATATGAAAAAAGCTAAAAGCATCGATAAAATCCATCCACCAAAAACAACACAGTTGCCCAAAACGAAGACGGGCATCTTTGGATTCGATGACATTAGCTTTGGCGGGCTTCCCAAGGGACGTTCAACCCTAATCTCTGGAAGTTCGGGCAGTGGTAAAACCATTTTTGCCACGCAGTTTTTGTACGAGGGGATTGCACAGTTCGACGAACCGGGAGTATTTGTGACATTTGAAGAAAACACGGCTGACCTCAAGCGAAATGTGCAATCGTTTGGCTGGGATATACAACGCCTCGAGAATGAAAATCAATGGCGTTTTATTGATGCATCCATTGCTTTTGAGAATGAAACGAAAGTAGTGGGCGAATACGATCTTGAAGGATTGATGATCCGCATCCACGACGCAGTGAAGGAAATCAAAGCAAAGCGCATAGTACTCGATTCCATCGGTTCGCTTTTTTTATATTTTGATGATCCATCGGCTATTCGCAGGGAGCTTTATAAAATCCTTTCCTCATTAAAGAAGAAGAATTTAATTATACTGCTGACTAGTGAGCGGCTGGAGGAATACGGCTCTGTATCCCGTTTTGGCGTCGAAGAATACATTGCGGATAATGTACTGATCCTACGCAATGTGCTGGAACATGAGAAAAGACGGCGCACCATTGAAATATTGAAATACCGGGGATCACTGCATAGTGCCGGTGAACAATCTTTCGTCATCACTGCAGGAACGGGGATTCACATCATTCCCCTCACACGACTCCAATTGACGCAACGGTCTTCGGAGGAGCGAGTATCATCGGGCAATATGCCACTTGATGCCATGTGTGGCGGCGGGTTTTTTAAGGATTCTATTCTACTTGTATCGGGGGCAACCGGGACCGGAAAGACGTTGATGGTTACGGAATTTATCAAAGGAGGATTTGAAAACGGGGAAAGGGTGCTTTTCCTCGCATACGAGGAGAGTCGAGAACAACTGGTACGCAACGCAGGTGGTTGGGGAGTTGACTTTGAGAAAATGGAAAAAGCAGGTCGATTGAAGATTGAAGCGGTCTATCCTGAGTCTGCCAGCCTGGAGGAACACTTATTGAACATTCAAAAATTGATCGACGAATTCAAACCCACGAGGTTTGCCTTGGACAGCCTTTCCGCAATAGAAAGAGGCAGTTCAAAGAAGAACTTCAGGGAGTTCCTGATTGTTCTCACTTCCTTTCTTAAGAAGCGCGAAGTGATGGCCATTTGCACATCGACCAGCACTAATATTATAGGAGGTAGCTCAGTAACCGACAGCCACATTTCTACAATTACAGACACTATAGTTTTACTTAGATATGCCGAGGTTTTTGGTAATGTTCACCGGGTTATAACCATTCTAAAGATGCGTGGCTCAAAACATACCAAGGGTATTTATGAGTTTGATATTGACAATGAAGGAATGAAGATCAGTTCCAAAGAGTTTGACAGGATGAGCGGTATCCTGGGCGGCATGCCGATGCTCACGGAAAGAGAAATGTCCAAAGACTAATGTAATTGTGAACCTAAGCTCCCTTCAAGCATGAATATTGGAGAAAAGAATAGTGCGAGGACCATGAGAGGAACCGATGCCATATTAGAGAATTTGCTAGATGCGGTTCTGGTTGTTGATAACCAGGGGCACATCTTATACGCTAACCGCACCGCACAAGACTTGTTTTCGCACAGCGCTTCAGAACTCAAGGGACAATCTTTTGGTTTCCCGATTGTTCCGCACGAAACACAGGAAATCCAGGTATTTAAAGCCGGAAGACTATTGACTGTACAAATGCTTGCCTCCCATATTTATTGGGAGGAACAAATGGCTTCGTTGCTCTCTCTCAGAGATATTACAACACAGAAAGAGGCACAGGAAGAATTGGCGAAGCAGAGAGAAGTCCTGGAAAAGACAAATGAAGAAAACGAGCAGTACGCATCGCTTGCTTCACATGATCTGAAAGAGCCCATCCGTAAGATACTGTTCTTCTCAGACCAACTACTTTCCGGTCAACAGTTAGCAGAAAAGGAAAGGGTTTATATTGAGAAGATACACTCGTCTGCCAAACGGATGCACTCCCTGGTCACCGGTATCTCCGAGCTGTCGAAAATCACACATACAAAGCATGCTTTTAAACCAGTGAATTTAAATCTCGTTGTCAAAGAAGTTGTTAACGACCTGGAACTACAAATTGAGGAAAAGCACGCAAATATTGAAGTTTCCGCCTTGCCTACCATCGATGCCTTGCAGAACGAGATGTACCAGCTTTTTTTTAATCTTGTTTCTAATGCTCTCAAGTACAGCAGGGACGATATTCCTTCACACATACGAATACGGGAACGAGACGCGGAAGACGGCTGTGTATGTATTGAATGTTCGGACAACGGCATTGGATTTGACGACGAAATGAGTCTAAAACTCTTTAAGCCTTTTCAGCGTCTGCACTCAACGAAGTATGATGGCATGGGAATAGGACTTACATTGTGCCAAAAGATAATAAAGGTCCATCACGGAAAGATAACTGCACATGGTGTTCGAGGAAAAGGCGCCACTTTTAGAATACTTCTCCCAAGACAGCAATCTAATGATGATTAGCATTGTACGTACAAATCCTGTCAACTAACCCGATGGCAGTTCAGAACGAGAGTTGAGAAGAGATTTATCGAAAGGTTGAGCCCGCTTCCGGGCGATCAGCTAAAGGTCAGCTTAGCGTTTAGCCACATATGGTGCACTTCACCTGGAACCTGCAGGTAGATTCACCTCAATTGTGCAACCGTCGCCCGGGGAAGAATTGATCGTAATGGTGCCGTCCATCATAGCGACCCTTGTTTTCATATTTTGAAAACCAAGGCCTTGTTTTCTTTCATTCATTTGGAATCCCTTTCCGTCGTCACTTATAAATAGACGCAGATGGTTGTCCGAAAATGCGAGTCTCACAACGATCTTTTTAGCGTCCGCATGTTTTAAGATGTTGGTAAACTGTTCTTGTATGATCCTGAAAATGGCCACCTTTACTTTGGCTTCAATTAAAGATTCATCGGGAAGTTCAAAGGCTTTTTCTACAGTGATGGAGCCATCGTTCACCACCTGCGCAACCAGGTCTTCCAATGAAGCGATAAGATTTTCCTCATCCTGGCTAGCCGATGAAAGTGCGGTTGAAACATTCCTGATTTCCTCAATGGCTTTTTCAATTAATTCATAGGCTCCTTTGACCAGGGAAGCTGAGACCGGCGCCTTGGTTAACGCCTTTCCAAGGTATAATCGCGAGGTAATTAATAGTTGATTGATGTTGTCATGTAAATCTCTTCCAATCTCCATTCTTTCGATTTCCTGCGTGGTCGAAATAGCATCCGCGATTTGTTGTTGAACCCTTTTATCTTTTGACCGTAGTTTTCTCAACAACGAAGTCTCCGAGGTCACGTCGACGACACTGTGGATGATGTATTCGACATTGCCTTCTTTACCTAGAATCGGGATGTTGGAGGGTTGCCAGAACCTGGGCTCGAACGGCTGGTCATCTCCCGCATTAGTATCATAACGTTGAACGTCCCATTCATCGCTTTGTTTAGTTTCAACTACTTTTTCAAACGAGGCACGCAACTTCACGACCCCTTCGTTGCGGTTCTCTACGCTATCGGGGAAAACATCAAAAAGCGGTCTCCCAATAATTTCTCTTCCCCTCCTTGCAACGGCGAGATAGGCATCGGTCGCCTCCACTATTCTATAACACGTGTCTCTTGCATCTACGACAAGAAAACAGCCGGGTAATAGTCTGAATATTTCACTGCTCAACTCTTTCATTCCTTTATTTTTTAAAAACCGACTCTAACGGAAAAAGGCATCCGCACTATTGCAATTATTGTGACCAACTGGCTGCGCCCCTGTGCCAACTGCGGACGATCAACTGACCCAGTTCTTAATCAATATGCAAAAGACCCTGTGGAACAATTTTTTAATTTTCGTTGACAAAAGAGGTGGCGTTTGGGTTTGGTATTTGTAGACACTCGAAGACAGGATTGTAGAAAGTTTACGACAATAGCTTATCATTAAAAACAATTTTAATTCGGATGACGGATAAAAACATTCTATTAATTGATGATCATCATGTGGTGCGCAGGGGTCTAATTGCTGTGCTTAATGATTTTTATAGAAATCTAAAATTTTTTGAAGCGCCTGACGACGAAGCCGCCTTGAGGATTCTAAAAGATCAAGATATTGACCTCATTGTTTTGGATTTGCAAATGCCGGGGATAGACACTATTCGCCTTATTGAATTGATACTAATCAGATATCCGCAGATTTACATTTTGATATATTCTATGCTTCCCGAGGCGATGTATGGAAGGCGAGTGCTAAAGGCCGGAGCGTCGGGGTTTTTAAATAAAGAGGCTCCTTTTGAGGAGGTCAAAAAAGCTTTTGACATTGCATTGGCGGGGAAAAAATATATGAGCCCGCAACTGGTTGAAATGCTCACCCAGAGTATTTCTAATCGAACAACTTCAAATCCCTTTGAGAAGCTTTCGCACCGCGAATTTGAAATCATTCATTTCTTCCTGAAGGGAAAATCGATCTCTGAAATCAGCAAAAGGCTAAATATAAAGCCATCCACCGTGGGCACCTATAAGTCAAGGATATTTGAGAAGCTTGCTGTTTCGAACCTCTTTGAATTGAATCACCTGGCAGCACTATACGGTATCAATAATCTATCAATATCCTATCAATCCGGTGACGGCTCCCGTGGCATCTAGTTTAGGAAAGTTGTCCAAGAAAGTTGATCACGAAGCGGATGCCCTTGCTGCCTCCCACCCGATGATAGCTGTCTTGCGGACGGTGCCCCAGTGGTAGTTGCCAAAGGTTCCCGCTGACTGGATCACCCTGTGACAGGGGATTATGAACGCCACGGGATTTTGACCTATCGCTGTACCGACGGCTCTCAGGGCATTGGGGTTGTCGACTTCTTTTGCAATGGTTTTATAGGTTGCCAGTTTGCCCGCTGGAATTTTCAAAAGAGTTTCCCAAACCTTGAGTTGGAAAGGCGTTCCTTTAAGATGAAGCTTGACCTGGTCGAGTTTAGTCCAGTCATGGGTGAAGATGTACAGCGCGTTTTGCTGAACGAAGTCTACCACCTGTTTGAATGCCGCGTTGGGAAAGCGCTGTTTCAAAAACAGAAATGCTCCTTCTTCGTCATCGGCAAAGGCCATGTGGCAAATACCTTTTTCGGTAGAGGCGACGATTAAATTACCAAACGGGCTTTCGGCAAAGCTGTAGTTGATTGAGAGATCGGCGCCGCCGTTTTTGTATTCACCCGGTGTCATCCCTTCTATCTTGATAAAAAGGTCGTGCAGTCTGCCCGTGCCGGAGAGTCCTGACTCGAAGGCGGTATCTAACAGATTGGACTGCCTTTCCCGTAAAATAGATTTAGCGTATTCGATGGTGAGAAACTGGAGAAATTTTTTGGGACTTACACCTGCCCATTCGGTGAACAGCCTTTGAAAATGAAAGGAACTTAGGTGAACTCTTTTAGCTACTTCGTCAAGGTCAGGTTGCTCCCTGAAATTACAGGTAAGGTATCCAATGGCCTCCGCAATCCGATTGAAATTTATGTGTTCCTGTGGTTTCATTTTGATCTGTTTGCGAGTACAAAACTATTTTACAGGATGGGCGACGAAAACCCGTTTCTTGCGGAAATGGATTGGGTTAATCCACCTCATTTCTCGGAGGATCAAAACTGCAGGTGCAAATGCCCTTCGATCACTTCGCCTAACTCTTCCACCAATGTACGGGGCAGGTCATCCGCACAGCGCCAATTCTTTGTTTTATAGAGTATATACTCTCCGTGGCGGCAACTAACCAAAACTGATGTATCGTTAAGGAAGGAGAACCTGTAGTTCTCTCCGTGTACGGCTGCTTCAAATTCCATAAATGCAAAATAATGATACTATCTGTTATCGGCAATAGATTTTAATCGTACACTGTAGAGTCTTGTTTCTGTGGCGACTCTGAAGCCGGAAACGGTCCCAGCTTTCACATTATATTCCATTTTGTTCCGGTAACTTGTTTCTAATTCTCTATCGTGAAAACACCTTTTGCAATAGTTTTTCTCTTTTGCACGGCTCTGACTTCAAGATCGCAGGACCTGAATGGTTATTGGACGGGAAGGCTCACTATGCCGGGCGGCTGTTTTGCCGTTAACAACATAGAGGTGCAGTTACACATAAGGGGTACCACCGTGTTCGGTGATTCTTACCACTACGAGAATGTGAACTATTATGTGAAGAAGAAACTAAGCGGCACGTATGACACTGCATCGAAAAAGTTGACACTGCGGGAAGAATACGTGACCACCTATCATATCCCTACTACTTGTACCATTTGTGTCAAAAACTTTTATCTCAATTACAGCAAGGATGGCAAAATCGAGACCCTCGAGGGTAACTGGGATGGAAAGATAGAGGGAACCGGTACAGACTGCAGTGTGGGACCAATAAAGCTTTCAAGGATCAAAGAATCGGCTTTTAAGGAGATTCCGGAAGTGGCGGTAGACACGGGAAGAATACGACTGGATTTTTATGACAATGCCACTATTGACGGCGACTCTATTACGGTGCTTGTAAATAAGCAGGTAGTCGTTTCGCACCAGATGCTTTCGGCAAGGCCAATCACCACCTATGTTACCGTTGACCTGAGTAATCCTTTTTTCGAGATTGAAATGGTGGCCGACAACCTGGGAACTATACCGCCGAATACAGCCTTGCTGATCATTACCGCCGGGACAAAGAAATACGAGTTGTTTCTTTCCTCCACTCAAACCAAGTCGGCAATGATCAGGATAGTCTATGACAAGGAAAAACACACATTACTATAGTTTTTCCCATGAAGATCAGGCTCCGCCTTGCTTTATCCCCAAAGGACACACATATTTTTTCAAGGGTCAGAGGTCGAATGAGAGTTTGAAAATGAATGCTTTTGCGGCTTTATCAACAGCTATGCCGTCCTGTTGTGGATTGTGGTGCATTCACGTGGATAAAACATAGCAGCTTCTTTTTCAATGGTTTAGGACAGTTTGATGTTTTCCGCTATCGAAGATGGCATTTCTTTTTTGTAACTATAATCCATGAGCCGCCAGCAAGACAGACTGCATTCGAAACGAAAAGAAAAGGAGCTACCGCTTTTGAAAAAGATCCCATCAAGGAATTCTGCATCCAAGTCTCAAACCAGGCAGAACAAGAATATTGTCGTTAGTGCGAAAGCAAGAAAAGAATA